>JAILKC010000038.1 GCA_024694055.1 Lachnospiraceae bacterium
TGAATACATGTTAAAGCCCATGGTCAGATCTGAGATCACCAAGGTTTTGGAGAGGGTAAAGACAAGGCTTGACAATGAAAAGGATTACTGGGAAGAGTCGCGTAATGATCTTGAATCAGGGATGACCGATGAGACCAATGCAACAGATCTGATAAGAATATTTGTTGAACAGAATTTTACGGATTCAAAGCTTAATCTTGCGTATGCAGCCCAGCATTTCGGCTTCAGCGCGAGTTATCTTTCAAGGAAATTCAAACAGGACACCGGCAAGAATTTCGTTGAATATCTTACGGAACTTAGGATGGAGAAGGCTATAAAGCTTGCATGCAGCGGCACGAAGATGTTCTGTACTGCCGCGGAGGTGGGCATACCGGACCCGAACTATTTCGGAAGGTGCTTTAAAAAATATGCGGGGATGAGTTATTCGGAATACGTTCAGGAGCATTCTAAATCGTAACGGCTAAACATAGCAACTGACAATTGTAATGTATTGGGGAGAAAGCTTATGCAATTGAATGAATTGAAGCAGGGGACTTCAGCTCAGATTGTAGTACATGTTGCTTCGCATGTATTGGAATTTGCTACCAAAGTGGAGATGGTATATGATGACTGCATATACTTATCTCCGATCACGCAGGAAGATAAGGTTGTAGGCTTTTCTGCAAAAGGCCTTATCGTACATTTGGTCATTACCGATCCGGAGAGTGAAAGGGCATACCAGTTCACCAATGTAAGGATCCGCACGATCAAAAATGACAAGGGTGAGATATACCATGAGATCGTGGCGCCTACTGAAGCCAAACAGATCAACAGGAGAGGAGCCTGTCGCGTCTGGTTGGGAGATGATGGCGTCGGTTCGTGCGGTCATGACGGTAAGCTGTTTTATGTGACCATTAAGGATATCAGTGTGAGCGGTATTTCTTTTTACTGCACCAAGGATATCATTATCCCGGATGGCTCCATAGTTTGCCTTGAGTTTGACGATGATTCGACGGGAATGCATTTTTCGCTGGCGGCCATTATCGTGCGCAGTGTGGAGATGGATGAGACCAAGATCATGTATGGCTGCAAGCTTAATCAGGAGAGTAATGTAATATCGAAGTTTGTCAATGACAAGCAGCGGGAAAAACTGAGGGCTTCAAGACAGTCCAATATACTTGGCCGTAAATTTACCAAAGAAATCGAAAGAGAACAGGAAGAAGAGGAAGATGACGAGCCCGTGAAAATCAGATTCTAAGCGTTTGGTTTGTATATCTTGACACAGGAAAAGGCCCATGGATGATTCTATCAAGAGCGAATTGTCGGTGAACGGTTTCTTGTTCGGCTCCATGGATGATGTGGAACTGGCAGATCAGGAACTGTCAACCGTCAAATACATAGAGAGCAGGATACAGAATCGTAATGCCGATACGATATTGTCTGTATATCAGGGAGCGATAGATCGCAAGATGTTTCGCACTCCGATAGGTTATGCCTATATGCATGAACTGCAGAAACGGCTTGTAAACCTTGGCGTGAATAAAGATGATATTTCGGGGATACCGCTTTATCAGGTATACAACAACAAGCTTGAAGAAGAACTCAAGCCCAGACGCAGTATCACCGTACCGGTGCATAAGAAGCGAAATGCCGTGGTGCAGATGAACAGGACGCTTATTACGGTCAATATCATCCTGATCCTTTTACTCATAGCCCTGTTTGTGATCAATATTAAGGGTTCGACACCTACCGTGCTCAATTACAGATATGCCCTTGAGAATGAATATGCTTCATGGGAACAGGAACTTAAGGACAGAGAGAGTGCGGTACGGGAAAAAGAAAGAATACTTAATATTCAGGCAGATGAAGCTCTGACGGATCAGGGCGATCAGTGAGGAGTAAACAGTGGATAAGACTACGATACTTGTAGTGGATGATGAAGAGAGAATGCGAAGGCTGGTAGGGGATTTCCTTACAAAAAAAGGATATTCCGTAATGGAAGCCGCCGACGGAGAACAGGCTGTAGACCTGTTTTTAAATAACAGTGATATAGCGCTTATCATATTGGACGTGATGATGCCGAAGATGGACGGATACAGCGCAGTAAGAGAGATAAGACAGTATTCTTCGGTGCCTATTATCATGCTGACGGCCAAGAGTACTGAGCGCGATGAACTTCAGGGATTTGAACTCGGAGTGGATGAATATGTGACCAAGCCGTTCAGTCCCAAGATACTGGTGGCAAGAGTAGAAGCGATCCTGCGTCGTACTACCGGAGAGGGCGGAATGGATGTGCTTGAAGAAGGTGGGATACGCGTAGATAAGGCCGCACATACGGTGCTCGTTGAGGGGCAGAACATTGATCTGAGCTTTAAGGAATTCGAATTGCTCACTTTTTTTATGGAAAATAAAGGGATTGCTCTGTCGAGGGAGAAGATCCTCAATCACGTATGGAATTACGACTATTTCGGCGATGCGAGAACAGTTGACACGCATGTCAAGAAACTGAGAAGCAAATTAGGCAGTGCTGGCGACAATATTAAGACTATCTGGGGCATGGGTTATAAGTTCGGTCAGTGAGACCTGATATTTCATCATGTCCCATGGAATATGGGAAATGACAGATATAAAGACACTTATTGCGGCTACTGAGAATGTGCCGTATTATAAAGAATATGAAGCTCCCGACATCAATTTCGGAGAGTTATACAGATACAGCGGTATTCCTGTGGCTACTGATACTTCGGAAATGAGCGAGATCAAAGAATTGGCCGCGGAGGCCATAAGACTCTGCGAGGGAGCACTGACATACAGGGTGGCATATTCACTGTTTAGGCTTGATGAAGAAGATGAACTTATGAATATGTTCAGGTCGTCGAAAGATCTGATGACGAACCTTAAAGGATGTGACATTGGTGTCATATTTGCGGCTACGGTAGGCGCGGGCATAGACAGGATGATAAGACGCTATAAGAGCGCAAGGCCTGCGATGTCGCTCATGCTTCAGGCGTATGGAGCAGAGAGAGCGGAGAGCCTGTGCAATACATTCAATGAAGATATTAATGCTGCCGCCGTAGAGGCAGGATATAAGACTCACCCAAGGTACTCACCCGGATTCGGAGATCTTCCGATCAAAGTACAGCCGCTTTTTTTGGATAAGCTGAATGCTGCCAAGAGACTGGGGATCACACTCGGCGATTCGTATCTGATGTCGCCGTCCAAATCGGTGACGGCAGTGATAGGATTTAAAAAGGTATAAGGAACATAAGATGAATATCAGAGATTATATGAAAAATAATTTCCTGTTCTTAGATGGCGGAATGGGTACACTTTTGCAGGAAGCGGGACTTAAGCCGGGTGAACTGCCGGAGAGATGGAACTTTGAACATCCGGATGAGATAGTGCGCATACACAGATCATATTATGATGCCGGCTCCAACGTGGTACTTTGCAATACTTTCGGAGCCAATGCGCTCAAATTTGATGATGATGAGTTAAGAAAGATAATATTTGCCGCATATGACAATGCTGACAGAGCGAGGAAGGAGAGCGTTGGTAAGCAGGAGAAGTTTGTGGCTCTTGACATAGGTTCCATAGGTAAGCTGCTTAAGCCATACGGAGACTTTGAATTCGAGGATGCCGTAGCCTGCTACGCCAAGACTGTGAGACTCGGTGTGGAGGCAGGAGTTGATCTTGTGTTCATAGAGACCATGAATGACAGTTATGACACCAAGGCAGCCTTGCTTGCGGCCAAAGAGAATTCTGATCTGCCGGTATTTGTGTCCAATGCATATGGAAGTGACGGCAAGCTTATGACAGGTGCTTCACCTGCTGCCATGGTGGCCATGCTTGAGGGTATGCATGCCGATGCGGTGGGAGCCAACTGTTCACTCGGACCGGCGCAGCTTAGGGATGTGATGCTTGAATATGTAAGGTGTGCATCGGTTCCGGTACTTATCAAACCCAATGCAGGACTTCCGAGAAGTGAAAACGGCAAGACCGTATATGACGTATTTCCGCCGGAATTCTCGGACGAAGTATGCAAACTTATGGAAGAGGGAGTTCGTATCGCAGGCGGATGCTGCGGAACCACACCGGATTATATAAGAGCGGTATGTGAAAAAGCGGCTGCACTTACACCGGTTCCCGTTGAAGATAAGAATTTAAGTGTAGTATCATCATATACCAATGCGGTTGAATTCGGTACACAGCCAATCCTCATAGGAGAGAGGATCAATCCAACCGGAAAGAAAAGATTCCAACAGGCGTTAAGAGAAAATGACATAGACTATATTCTTGGAGAAGGACTCAAGCAACAGGATGCAGGAGTACAGGTGCTTGATGTCAATGTAGGACTGCCGGAGATTGATGAAGTAAAGATGCTTGAAACTGTGGTAAGGGAACTGCAGGCTGTTTCGGATCTGCCTTTACAGCTTGACACCACGGATACTGTTGCCATGGAAGCGGCTCTCAGATGCTATAACGGAAAAGCCATGGTCAATTCCGTTAACGGCAAAAAAGAAGTGATGGATGCGGTATTCCCGCTCGTGGCAAAATACGGCGGCTTTTTGGTGGCGCTTACCATTGATGAAGACGGTATACCCGACAATGCGGATAAGCGTGTTCAGATAGCCGAGAATATACTTAAGGAAGCTGCAAAGTATGGAATTGCCAAGAAGGATATCATATTCGATCCGTTAGCCATGACCATAAGTGCCGACACCAAAGCGGCGCTTGCCACGATAGATGCTGTGGATAAGATAAGACACGGTATAGGTGCCAATACATCGCTCGGAGTGTCCAATGTGTCTTTCGGACTTCCTGATCGTAATATTGTCACTTCGGTATTCTTTGCATCGGTTCTTGAAAGAGGACTGTCAGCAGCCATCATGAATCCGTATTCGGTTGAGATGATGGATGTGTATTATGCATTCAGGGCACTGCATGATCTGGATCCCAACTGTATAGATTATATAGGCCATACGGGCAGAAGACAGCCGGTGCAGGTACAGGCTTCTGCTTCATCTGCCGTTGATCAGGACAGCAAAGCCGCTTCTTTGAAAGAAGAGCTCTCACCGCTTAAGAATGCCATAGTAAGGGGACTTAAGGAAAAGGCCGGAGGGCTGACAAAAGAACTTTTACAGACACAGGCTGCGCTTGATATTGTTCAAAAAGAGATAATACCTGCGCTTGATATAGTCGGACAGGGATTTGAAGCCAAGACCGTATTCTTACCGCAGTTGCTCATGGCGGCAGAAGCTGCAAAGGCGTCTTTTGAAGATATAAAGGCCAATATGGCCGCGCATCCGGAACAGGCGGCTGAAGGCAAGAGACTGACCGTCATCATAGCCACAGTGCATGGTGACATACATGATATAGGCAAAAACATAGTCAAACTTATTTTGGAGAATTATGGCTTTGAAGTGGTGGATCTGGGTAAGGATGTGCCCGAGCAGACGATAGTGGATGAGGCAATAAAACTTCATGCGCATATGGTGGGCTTAAGCGCGCTTATGACCACTACGGTGCCTGCGATGGAAGAGACCATCAAGCTTTTACGAAAACAGGCTCCATGGGTGAAAGTGGCTGTCGGCGGAGCGGTAATGACACAGGAATACTCCGATCAGATCGGAGCGGACAAGTACTGCAAGGATGCAATGGATACAGTCAGATATGCGGAGGAACTCGAAAAAGAACTATGAGACCCGGTCATTCCATAAGCAGGCAGTTTGCGACGATATTCATAATAGTCATGGCGTTTGCTATGGGGCTGATATTTCTTGCCAATAATCTGTTGCTTAAAAGATTCTATTTTTCGAATAAGCAAAAAGAGATAATATCGGCATATGACAGTCTCAATAAGGCAGAAGCCGAGAATGAATTTGATACTGATGAATATGATGCACAGATAATGCGCATATGTGAGAAATATTCGTTGGATCTTCTGGTGATGGACAGCAATTCACAGATGGTCAAATCCACGGGTAATGATGCCAAGACTCTGGCAATGCGCCTGTGGGACCGTATAGTTGCGGGTAATGCGGGACGTGACGGCGATTCTGACTTAAGCCCACATCCCGGAACTGACAATCCGTATGATCTTATTCTTTCTGAAGAAAGTTACAGTTTAGGACTTACCAAGGATGAGATCACGGGCGGTGAGTATATGGAGATGTGGGGAACGCTTGACAGCGGTAATCTCTTTCTGATACGAACCGCAGTAGAGAGTATGGATAACAGTGTGGCCATTACCAACAGATTCTTGGGTTATGTGTCCGTGATAGTCATCATAATAAGTGCCACGGTCATAATGGCGGTATCAAAAGGGATCACCAGACCGATACTTAAGCTTGCAGATATATCCAAGCAGATGACCGAACTTGACTTTGATGCAAGATATGAGCCAAAGGGGGATAATGAGATCACTCTTCTTGGTAATAACATGAATCTTCTGTCGGACTCTCTTAAGAAGAATATCTCTGAACTAAAGAGTGCCAATGCGATGCTTAAAAAAGATATAGAGAAAAAGACGGAGATAGATGAGATGCGTAAGGAATTCTTATCCAATGTATCTCATGAGCTTAAGACTCCGATAGCCCTCATTCAGGGATATGCTGAGGGCCTTAGCGAAGGCGTGACGGATGATCCGGAGAACATGAAGTATTACTGCGACGTGATCGTGGATGAAGCGTCCAAGATGAATGCAATGGTGCAGAAACTGCTCACGCTTAACCAGCTTGAGTTCGGGGCTGCTGCAGTGGACATGGAGCGTTTTGATATAGTTGAACTTATCCGCGGACATGTACAGACGACCGAGATACTTACCAAACAAAACGGGATAACCATAAATATACCGGACGGCTTGCCGATATATGTATGGGGCGATGAATACATGGTGGAGGAGATCATCACAAACTACCTGTCCAATGCCATGATCCATTGTGACAATGAAAAGAATATCGATATTAAAGTAGAGGATATTGAAGACCGTGATAAAGTAAAAGTCATTGTCTTTAATACCGGAGCACCGATCCCGGAAGATTCGATAGACCATATATGGGAGAAATTCTATAAGGTAGATAAAGCGCGTACAAGGGAATACGGAGGCAACGGCGTAGGGCTGTCCATCGTTGCGGCCATGTGTAAGGCAATGAACCAGGAATATGGCGTGGACAATTACGATAACGGCGTAGGATTCTACTTCACACTTGATAAAAGATAAGAACGGGTGATATATTGTATATATGATCATTAAGGACTTAAGTAAGAATTACAAGTACATATCGGGACGCAGGATATGGATCGCGGCTGTTGTGGGTGCTCTTGGCATGAGTATGTGCGGATGCGGTCTTGTTGACATGCCTGTACTTACCGAAGAACAGACTGCCCTGGTCACAGAATATGCAGCCGGACTTTTGCTTAAGTATGATTCTGAGTATGACGGCGATGACAGTCTGCTTGATGATGAAGAGCTCGCGAAAAATGAGGAACTTGAGGCACAGATAAGAGAAAGAGAACGTGCGGCCAAGGCTGCAGCTGAGGATTATCTGGCCAAGCAGGCCAATGCCAAAAAGGATAAGAATGAGGACAAGAAGGACTCTTCGGAGAATTCGGATGGTGATCAGGCCAAGAGCGAGCCTTCGGAGCAGACAATAGATGATCTTGCCGGCTTTTACGGGATGGACGGCTTTAATATCACATACAAAGGATATTCGCTTTCCTACAGTTATCCCGATTCCGGAGAAGACATGCTTATGGCTATGGATGCCACTGCAGGCAACCAACTCTGTGTGCTTAAGTATGATGTGACCAATAATTCGGGATCAGATGCGACCTTTGACATGTTCTATCGCAGTCCGAATTTTTATCTGTCTGTCAATGGAGAACCCAAGGTTCATCAGCAGTATACTCTGTTGCTTGATGATATGGCGGCCAGCAATGATGTATTTGCTGCGGGTGAGACACAGGAGAGGGTACTTATTTTTGAGATAAGCGACTCTGTATCCGGTGTGGACAGTATGACGCTTTCTGCCAAGAACAGTGAAGGCGCCAAAGGAAGCGTGACTCTTCAATAGCGTATAACACAGTTTATGGTCCGGTACGGACTGACATATGTTTGGATCATGAGCGGGTGCATAGGCATCCGCTTTTTATATTACTCGAAATTCTAAAAAAATTATAAAAATAAAGGAAATGTGCCGGTTACGCGGAATAACCATATTGTAGGCTCTAAAACCGTACTTTCAGAGGATGGATATGGATGCTTCGATAAGACACAGGATAGAAGATCTTGAAAAACAAAATCTAAGCCCGTACGCCACGTTAAGTGTGGCATCAAAAGGAAGGGCTCGCACGGAGGAAGAGTGCGATATCAGACCGGTATTTCAAAGAGACCGTGACAGGATATTGCACAGCAAGTCGTTCAGAAGACTTAAGGATAAGACACAGGTCTTTATCACTCCGGAGGGCGATCATTACAGGACGAGACTTACCCATACGCTTGAAGTGAGTCAGAATGCCCGTACCATAGCAAAGGCACTGCGCATGAATGAAGATCTGGTGGAGGCCATAGCGTTGGGTCATGATCTTGGACATACACCTTTCGGACACGCGGGTGAGAGAGTTCTTGACAGGGTATGCTCTGAGGGATTTGAGCATAATAAACAGAGCTTAAGGCTTGTGGATGTGCTTGAAAGGGACGGCCAGGGACTTAATCTTACTTATGAGGTAAGAGACGGGATACTTAATCATCAGACCTCATCCATGCCATGTACACTTGAAGGCAAGATAGTGAGACTGTCCGATAAGATAGCTTATATGCATCATGATATGGATGATGCGATCAGAGGCGGGATACTAAAGGAAGAGGATGTTCCGGAAAGTATTGCCAAAGTGGTGGGCTATACTACGGGTCAGAGGCTTGATACTTTTATACATGATGTTGTCATCACGAGTATGAACGAGCCGGACATAAAATTGTCCGAACCGGTGGCGCAGGCCATGAAAGAATTAAGAGAATTCATGTTTGACAATGTTTATACCAATCCCAAAGTCAAGGGGGAGGAGAAAAAGGCAGAAGAACTTTTGGAGACTCTTTTTGACCATTATTATGACCATGCAGATGAACTGCCCATAGAGATGAAGCATATGCTTGATAAGGGTGAGGAAAAAGAGAGAGTGGTCTGCGATTTCATATCATCCATGACGGACAGATATGCGATAGCTCTGTATGAGGATCTCTTCATACCGAAGTCGTGGCCTGTCAGCAGATTCTAGTTATTATGGGGTAAGATGTATCCGGAAGATATAGTAGAGGAAGTAAGACAAAAGAATAATATAGTGGATGTCATCTCGGAGCATGTACGTCTGCAGAAAAAGGGCGGTTCGTACTTCGGATTGTGTCCTTTTCACGGAGAGAAGACCCCTTCTTTTTCGGTCTCTCCGAATAAGCAGATGTTCTACTGCTTCGGCTGCGGAGTGGGTGGCAATGTATTCTCTTTTGTGATGAGATATGAGAATGCGACCTTTAAGGAAGCGGTCAAGATACTTGCGGACAGGGCAGGAGTCAAACTGCCGGAGATAGAGCTGACTGCCGAGATGAAGAAAAAGGCCAGTGAGAAAAGCATTCTTTTGGAGATTAATAAAGAAGCGGCGAAGTACTTCTATTATTCTCTCAGATCCCCACAGGGTAAGAACGGATATGAGTATCTTCAGGGAAGAAAGCTTACCGACGATACGATGAAGGCATGGGGACTTGGATATGCCAATATGTATTCCGATGATCTGTGCAAGTATCTTAAGGGCAAGGGATATTCTGACGAGATGATAGTCAAGGCCGGACTTGCGAGCAGACGTGAAGATAAGGGAATGCACGATAAATTCTGGAACAGAGTGATGTTCCCGATACAGGATATGAACCACAAAGTCATAGGCTTTGGCGGTCGTGTGATGGGAGACGGCGAACCCAAGTATCTTAACAGTCCCGAGACTTTAGTTTTTGACAAGAGCAGGAATCTGTACGGGCTTAACTTTGCCAGGAGCTCCAGGAAAAACCGCATGATCCTGTGCGAAGGCTATATGGATGTGATAGCCATGCATCAGGCTGGATTTACCGAGGCGGTGGCATCACTTGGTACGGCGTTTACCATAGGACAGGCGAGTCTGCTTAAGAGATTCACGGATACGGTGATCCTGTCATACGACAGTGACGGAGCGGGAACCAAGGCAGCCCTTCGAGCGATAGGGATACTGCGAGATGCAGGACTGACAGGAAGAGTGCTGGATCTTAAGCCGTATAAGGACCCTGATGAGTTCATCAAGAACCTTGGTGCGGAAGAATTTGAGAAGAGAATAGATAATGCCAAGAACAGCTTCTATTTTGAGATAGAGGTGCTTGCAAGAGGATATGATCAGAACGATCCCCAGGAGAAGACGGCATTCCACAGGGAAGTGGCCAAAAAGCTGTGTACTTTTACCGAAGATGTGGAACGCAATAATTATCTTGAGGGTATATGCCGGGAATATATGATAGATTCCGCTGGCATGCGCAAACTTGTGATGAGCGTGGTCAATCAGACGGGGCTCGGTACTCCCGTAAGAGAAAAGCCAAGATCCGGCATGGCCGCATCTAACAGTCCCGAAGACGGGATACTTAAAGCGCAGAGAATTCTTATTACATGGTTGTGTGAGGAACCTGACATATATAAGAGTATAGCCGAGTATATAAGTGCAGCCGATTTTACCGATGAACTGTACGGACAGGTGGCAAATGAACTGATATCGGGAATCGAGAGCGGAGGATTTGTTCCGGCGACACTGGTGTCACGTTTTGAAGAAGAGGAAGATCAGCAGAAGATCGCGCAGATATTCAATACCAAGATAACCGGGCTTGACGGACAACCGTTAGCCATGGATTCGATAACAGATAAGGAAAAAGCACTGAAGGATATAGTGCTTAAGGTTAAGGAGAACAGTTATGAGTACCATTCCAAGAACCTGACGGGTGATGTGGCTTCGATAGATGAGGCCATAAGAGGAAAAAAACAGCTTGAAAAACTTAAAATGGCGACAATCAGGCTGTGAACAGACCGGTAAGGCCGATACAGAGAGGAGACAAAATGCCCAGAAAGAAAAAGGAAGAAGTAATCGAAGAGGAAGTGCTCGAGACAGTTGATATGGAGGACGATATCGACGAATTCCTCGATGATGAAACTGATGAAGAACTGTCAGAAGAATATGAGGAGGAAGAGGTAGAAGAGGAACCCGAAGATGAGGAACCCGATGCCGATATGCTCGATGCGGGGATCATGGACGATTCGCTTGATGCCTTCGATGACATCGATCCGGAGGAAGGAGAACTTGATGTTGATTCGATCGATGAGAATTATCTGGATGATGATGAGCCGGATATAAGCAGATACAGCGACAAGGTCAAACTCCTTATAGAACTGGCCAAGAAGAAGAAGAGTGAACTTGAGTTTAGAGAGGTTCAGAGTCAGTTTGTAGATGTTCAGATAAGCGAAGAGGAATTTGACAAGATTCTCGAGACTCTTGAGGACAACGGAATTGACGTATTCGATAAGGATGCTGATGACATCGATGATGAGATGTTGGATGATGAGGATGTAGTACTCACTGAAGAAGACGAAGTGGATGTGGAGAACATCGATCTGTCCGTTCCGGATGGAATCAGTACTGAGGATCCTGTCAGGATGTATCTTAAGGAGATCGGTAAGGTGCCGTTGCTTAGTGCCGATGAAGAGATCGAGCTTGCCAAGCGTATGGAAGACGGCGATGAAGAGGCCAAGAAAAAGCTTGCTGAGGCCAACTTAAGACTTGTTGTCAGCATAGCCAAGAGATATGTCGGCAGGGGAATGCTCTTCCTTGACCTTATTCAGGAAGGCAATCTGGGTCTTATTAAGGCGGTTGAGAAGTTCGATTACCGTAAGGGATATAAGTTTTCTACATATGCGACATGGTGGATCAGACAGGCTATCACAAGAGCAATAGCAGATCAGGCGCGTACCATCCGTATTCCCGTCCATATGGTTGAGACCATCAATAAGCTCATAAGAGTATCGAGACAGCTGCTTCAGGAACTCGGAAGAGAGCCGAGCCCTGAGGAGATAGCGGTAGAGATGAACATGCCGGTTGAGAGGGTAAGAGAGATCCTTAAGATATCTCAGGAGCCGGTATCTTTGGAGACTCCCATAGGTGAAGAGGAAGACAGCCATCTTGGTGATTTCATTCAGGATGACAATGTTCCCGTGCCTGTGGATGCTGCCGCATATACATTGCTTCGCGAGCAGCTAGAGGAGGTTTTGAATACGCTTACCGACCGTGAGAAGAAGGTGCTGAGTTTAAGATTCGGTCTTGAAGACGGAAGAGGCAGGACCCTGGAGGAAGTGGGTAAGGAATTTAATGTTACCCGTGAGCGTATCAGACAGATAGAAGCCAAGGCACTTCGTAAACTGCGTCATCCTACCAGAAGCAGAAAACTTAGAGATTATCTAGACTGACATATGAATATAAGCAACAGGATGAAGATGAATGCCGAACTCATCCCTGCCGGAGGAGTTGTGGCCGATATAGGCTGTGATCATGCCAAACTGTCCATATATCTTATTAAAAAAAAGATAGCGACTAAGGTAATCGCCATGGACGTGGCCGAAGGACCGCTTATGAGAGCAAGGGACAATGTGGCAAGATGCGGCATGAATGAGCATATAGAATGCAGGCTTTCTGACGGAGCAAAAGAACTAAGACTTTTGTCCGGAGGAAAAGCCGAAGCAGACTATATAGTTATGGCCGGGATAGGCGGAAGGCTCGCTATTAAGATAGTGGATGACAGTATCGATATCTTTAAGGCGCTGAAGTGCTTTATCATACAGGCGCAGTCAGAACTTGACGTTCTCAGGGGATGGCTTGTGGGCAATGGCTTTTATATCGTAGATGAAGAC
Source organism: Lachnospiraceae bacterium (assembly GCA_024694055.1). GTDB lineage: Bacteria > Bacillota > Clostridia > Lachnospirales > Lachnospiraceae > Colinaster. The sequence continues at coordinate 12,939 of JAILKC010000038.1, forward strand.
ATGGTGTATGAGGATGGCAAATATTATACCGCTATGAAACTGACAACGGTGTCATGTAATGATGCTGGTCGTGTAAGGAATGACATAGATGAGAGCGGGTTGATGTACGGTCCGAGGCTCATTGAAAAAAAACATCCTGTTTTGCTTGACTATCTTAAGTATGAAGAGAATAAGTACGAAGGATTGCTTGTCACGGTGCCGGAGGATAAAGCGGACGACGTTCGCGGCAGGCTGACTGTCATTAAGGATGCACTTAATAAATTATTCTGACTATAATCACAGGAGGACTACATAATGGCAAAGGTTACGATTAATGGGGTATGTAAGGAATATGCGCAGGGCACGACTTTTGAAACGGTGGCCGCTGAGTATCAGGCAGCCAATGACGACCTTATTGCGCTTGTTACTGAAAACGGCAAGATAAGAGAACTTGGCAAGAAGATAAATGGTGACTGCACGATAGAATTCATAAGACTTGATCAGACTATAGGTCACAAGACATATGAAAGAAGCGCAACAATGCTTTTTGTAAAGGCTCTTTCAGATGTGATGGGAGGACCCATAAAGGGAGCCGCCAAGGTAGAATATGTAATAGGTAACGGAACCTATATCACGGCCAAGGGTGATTATGTCGTAGACGAAGCCCTGGCAAAGAAGGTTACGGACAGGATGGATGAGCTTGTTAAGGCTGATATTAAGATCACCAAAGAGTCATATCCGATCGATAAGGCTGTAGAGTTGTTCAAAGAACAGGGAATGGATGATAAGGTGAACCTGTTCAGGTACAGACAGAGTTCTTCGATCAACGTATATACTTTGGACGGATATCATGATTATTTCTATGGATACATGCTTCCAAGTACCGGATATGTCAAGTACTATGAGGTACTGCCGTATGAGAACGGATTTATACTTAATCTTCCGAACATAAAGACTCCCAAGACGATAGACAAGTTTGTTCCAAGACAGAAGCTTTTCAATGCCTTGTATCGTACAACGGTATGGAGTGATCAGATGAATGTGGCAACAGTAGGAGATCTCAATGATCAGATCTGTGCCGGAAATATGGAAGATCTGATACTTATACAGGAGTCATTGCAGGAGAGAAGAATAGGAGAGATCGCAAGCGAGATCGCCAAAAAAGGCGGAATAAAGTTTGTTATGATAGCGGGACCTTCTTCTTCGGGTAAGACATCTTTCTCGCACAGACTCTCTATTCAGCTTAAGACTCACGGACTTAAGCCTCATCCGATAGCGCTTGACAATTACTTTGTGGACAGGAGCATTACTCCGAGAGACAAGAACGGTGATTATGATTTTGAATGCCTCGGTGCTATTGATGTGGAACAGTTCAACAAGGATATGTTGAGGCTTCTTGATGGTGAAGAAGTTGAACTGCCTACGTATAATTTCATCACCGGTTCAAGAGAGTACAAGGGTAATAAGCTTAAGCTTGAGCCTGATGATATCCTTGTAATTGAGGGTATCCATGGCCTTAACGGAAAGATGAGCTATGCCCTTCCCGATGAAAGCAAGTATAAGATATATATAAGTGCTCTTACATCGATTAATATTGACGGGCACAACAGAATACCAACTACCGATGGCAGACTGTTAAGACGTATGGTAAGAGATTACCGCACAAGAGGCGCTTCTGCCAAGCGTACGATACAGATGTGGCCTAATGTCCGCAAAGGTGAGGAGGAGAATATCTTCCCCTTCCAGGAAGAAGCGGATGTGATGTTTAATTCGGTGCTTATATATGAATTGGCTGCGCTTAAGCAGTATGCGGAACCTATTTTATACAGCATAGATCCGAGTGAACCGGAATACTATGAGGCCAAGAGGCTGCTTAAGTTCCTTGGATACTTCTTAAGTATTCCCACGGATTCTCTGCCCAATAACTCGATCTGCAGAGAGTTTGTCGGAGGATCGTGCTTCCCTGTCTGATGAGCGGATTTTGTCCGTAAGGATATAAATATAGAGATATGGAGGAACAGAGATTATATGACTAAGATTGATATTGTTTCCGGCTTTTTGGGAGCGGGTAAGACCACTCTGATCAAAAAACTTCTTTCTGAGGCACTCAAAGGTGAACAGGTAGTGCTTATAGAGAACGAATTCGGTGAGATAGGTGTGGACGGCGGCTTTTTAAAAGAGGCCGGAATAGAGATCACTGAGATGAATTCGGGCTGCATATGCTGCTCTTTGGTGGGAGATTTTGCAACTGCACTTAAGGAGGTGCTTGATAAGTATCATCCTGAGAGGATCCTTATAGAGCCTTCCGGTGTGGGTAAGCTTTCTGATGTTATGAAGGCTGTGCAGAATGCGGGACTTGAAGGCGCTGCTCTTAACAGTGCGGTAGCTGTAGTTGATGCGTCCAAGGCCAAGATGTATATCAAGAACTTCGGTGAGTTCTTCGTCAATCAGATAGAGCATGCCGGAACCATCATATTAAGCCGTACCGGCAGCATAAGTGAAGAGAAGCTTAATAAGGCGATCGAACTCATAAGAGAGCATAATGCCAAAGCCACGATCGTTACCACTCCGTGGGAGAAGGTGGAAGGCAGCGTGATCCTGGAGACCATAGAAGGTGCCAAGGATCTTGAGAAAGAACTTCTTGAAGAAGTGATGAAGCATCATGACGAACATGAGCACGAGCATCACCATCACGATCACGATGAATGCTGTGAACACGATCATCACCATCACGATCACGACGAATGCTGTGAACACGATCATCACCACCATGATCATGAAGAGCATGAGCATCATCACGACCACGACCATGATCATGAAGAGCATGAACATCATCATGATCATGATGATCACTGCTGCTGTGGACATGATCATGGACATGAAGGCCATCATCATGCAGATGAAGTATTTGACAGCATAGGATTTGAGACGACCAAGGCATACAGAAAAGATGATATAGAAAAGATCCTTGAGGAACTTGAGGATGATGAGAAATATGGAATGGTACTCAGAAGCAAGGGTATCGTTGCTTCGGCAGAAGGCGAAGAGTGGATACACTTTGACTACACTCCGGGTGAGATCAATGTACGTAACGGCAAAGCTGATGTAACGGGCAGGATCGTGGTGATCGGGGCAAAGATCAAAGAAGATGCTATTAAGGAGCTGTTCGCATGATACCTGTATATCTGATCAATGGCTTTTTGGAAAGCGGAAAAACACAGTTTATCAAGTATACTTTGTCACAGCCGTATTTTCAGTCTCCGGGCAGAACTTTGCTTATCATGTGCGAAGACGGAGATGAGGAGTATGATGACAATCTGCTTAAGCGCACGAGGACGTCTGTTGAACCTATAGAGGATGAGGATGATTTTTGCGAGGATGCACTTAAGTATCTGGAAAAGAAGGTTAATCCCGAGCGTATAATCATAGAGTATAACGGGATGTGGACTTTAAAGGACAAAAAACTCCCCGCCGGTTGGAAGATAGAACAGCAGATAACGCTCATCAATGCGGCGACTTTTCCTGTGTACTATACCAATATGCGCTCACTTGTGGCAGAACAGGTGCGCGGAAGCGAGATGATCATATTCAATCGTTGTGACAGTATTGAGGATCTGGCCGGTTACAAGCGCAATATCAAGGCTGTCAATTCCATGGCAGAGATCATATTTGAAGACAGCAAGGGAGAGATAAATGTCAGCCTTGCGGAGGATCTTCCTTATGATCTTGATGCTGATGTGATAGTACTGGATGATACAGGATATGCTGTTTGGTATATCGACATAATGGACAATATTGAACGATATGACGGCAAGACCATAGAGTTTATCGGAAGTGTGATAAAGCCTCCGAAGATAGCAGAGAACGAATTTGTGCCCGGACGTATGGCAATGACCTGTTGTGCGGATGATATGGCTTTCCTTGGGTTTGTATGCAAGTGGGATGGAGCCAAGGATCTGCGGGAAAAGGAATGGGTACGCGTCAGGGCCAAGATAAAGATCGAGCATCAGGCTGCTTATCAGGGACCGGGTCCTGTGCTGTACGCGACTTCGGTTCAGACTGTCAAGGAGCCAAAAGAGCCTGTTATTGATTTCAGTAAGATTTAGGGATTTTGTTATTTGCTCCGATATGATCGGATAATTATGGAATATATATGCATTATACATTCATCCAACTTTTGTTTTACTTTTTCATATATTGCTTCGTGGGATGGATATGGGAGTGTACATATTGCTCGGTTGTTGAGAGACATCTGACCAACAGAGGCTTTATGCGCGGCCCCGTGATCCCGATATACGGTTGTGGAACCATAGTGATGTTGCTTGCGTCTGCACCGTTTAAGGACAGTATTTGGCTGATTTTTTTGTCGGGTGCGATCGGTGCATCGATGCTTGAACTTGTAACAGGCACCGTGATGGAAGCGATATTTAAGGTCAGATACTGGGATTATTCCATGGCACCTCTTAATATCAAAGGATATGTATGCGCGGGAGCATCGCTTGGATGGGGTGTAGCCGCGGTTGTTCTTAACAGACTGATTCATCCAAGAGTAAGTGCACTTGAGAATCTGATGCCGCCAAAATGTGAGCAGTTTGCATTATTGATCGCATCGATCATATTTACGGCCGATCTGGCTTTGTCCGTCAAGGCGGCTCTTGACCTTAGAGACATTCTTATCAGAATGGAGAATATCAAAGCAGAGGCACAGAGAATGCAGCGTCGTGTGGATGTACTCTTGGCCGTTGCAGCGGATGAAAAGGACAAATGGATAGACAGACGTACGGAGCAGATATCAGATATACTTACCGGTATTGAGAATAAGCTTGTGGGAATTAAGGATAAGATCGCCATTCCCGAAGCTGCCAAGGAAGAACTGGTCGAACTTCGTACCAAAGCCGGCATGCTTAAGGAACGTCTTACCTCGATATATTCGTTTCGAGAGCGCCTAAGTCGCTCAATTCTGCGTGGCAACCCCAATATGGTATCCAAGAGATTCCAGGCCAGTTTGGATGAAATAAAGGCGTACTACAACAATACTAAGAAAAGATAATACGGTTTTAAATAAACTGACTGACATGTGTATTCTGTGATCGTATAAATTTATTGTGAGGCGGATGATCGCGGGCCGAAAGGCACGAGGAAAGTCCGGGCTTCGAAGGGCAGGATGCCGGATAACGTCCGGCGGAGGTGACTCCCGGGATAGTGCAACAGAAAATAACCGCGTCCATGACGTAAGGGTGAAAAGGCGGTGTAAGAGACCACCGTGCATCCGGTAACGGGTGTAGCCGTGTAAACCCCATCCGAAGCAAGACCAAATATGAAGACTATGAGGCGGCCCGTCTCGTCTTCGGGTAGGTTGCTTGAGGCGTCCGGTAACGGGCGTCCTAGATAGATGATCATCTTAAATGACAGAACCCGGCTTACAGCCTCACAATATTTTTGATAATAAAGTCGACAGATATGGTAGGAATTACATGTTGAAACGATCGACATCTGCATGATATACTGATATTGCGATTGTTTTAACTGTCATATCTGTGAATCGCCCCGCTTTTTTGCAGTATGCGAGAAAGGAGCTGTGTAGAGTATGGAATCCGAAATCAGAACGAACATGGAAAAGATCCTCACGGGAAAGCTTACGTATAAGTCTCATAATCTTGCATTTAACATGATGATATCGAGAATGCAGATGAAACTTAAGTCAGAGCCAGGCAATTTTGATCTGTGCATGAATGAACTGGACGAATTTGCTGCAAAGTATCCGTCAGTCATTCAGGTTGATTATGACAGGATTGCATGTCTTTAATGATCTTACAGACGGCTTTTGCGTATAAGGAGGTACTTATATGCTCGTATCTTTAGACCAGACCATAGCTCTTATCAATGCAGGTAAGATCCTGCATATCGCAGCAGATGATTCTTTGCTTTCCAGACTTCCACAAGGTAAATGGATCGGGGGTACCACCCCGTATTTTATGTCAGAAGAGGGCGGGATTCTTTCCAAGGATAAGTTATTTGTCAATGAAATAGATTTTGCCGAAGATATCACGGTAGCGGTATACGGCAAATACAATATATTCCAGATCGTTGAGGAGTGCTACGACAACGGACTTACTATGCTTATTTTGCCCTTCGGTTCGGATGTGGTGGCCAAGTATGCCAAAGAAGCTCCGGAGGTTGAGGAACTTCTGCTTCATCCCACGGTAGGCTGGGTGGCCGGATTTGATCTGGGTGTCGGTGGTGAGGCCAAGGTAT
>JAILKC010000088.1 GCA_024694055.1 Lachnospiraceae bacterium
ATGAGCCTTTTGCATTCGGCATATTGCTGGGGGCATATGGCGGTGGTTTTATTATCAACGTTATTCTTTGTCGCAGCAGGAATATCGAACTGGAGGATCATGGCAATACTATGGTGCATCGTTCCTGCAGTTGATCTTGTAATGTTTACTTATGTGCCGATTGCAAGACTGGAAGAGAACACCGATGAAAGTGTCGGTGTAAAAGAACTGGCATCACAGGGAATCTTCTGGCTTATGCTTATCATGATGTTTGCCGCCGGAGCCAGCGAACAGGCTGTGAGTCAGTGGTCATCGGTATTCGCGGAAAAAGGACTTGGAGTTTCAAAGACTCTCGGGGATCTGATGGGGCCGATGCTCTTTGCGTTCTGTATGGCCGTATCAAGAACAATATACGGAATAAAAGGGCATAAGCTGAATCTGAATGTCTTCATGGGGATCTCTACATGCTTATGCATCATTTCATATCTGATCATCGTGTTTGTCTCCAATCCCCTGATCGCCCTTCTTGGATGTGGCCTTGCAGGCTTTTCGGTGGGTATCTTCTGGCCGGGAACCTTCAGTACGGCTTCAGCAAGGGTAAAGGGACGGGGGACTCTTTTGTTTGCACTTTTGGCGCTTGCCGGTGATCTTGGATGTTCGGGAGGACCCACACTTGCCGGGGTTGTAGCCAGCTCATTTGGGGATAATATGAGAGTCGGTATCGGGGCGGCCATTGCTTTTCCTCTTGTTATGTGTATTGGCTTATTGGTTTTACATAGAAGGAAGATATCGTGCGGAGTCATAAGAACGAAAAACAATAACTATTAAATTGTGAGGAACATAGACAGATGATAATCAAAGAGTATGGTGCTGACAAAAAAGATACGATCCTTTTGCTTCACGGTGGAGGATTATCATGGTGGAATTATAGAGAAGTAGCTGAATTACTGCAGGGAGAATATCATGTCATTATTCCGATCCTTGACGGACATGCAGGAAGCGACAGAGCATTTACGACAATCGAAGATAATGCAGAAGAGCTTATTTCGTTTGTTGATGAAGAATTGTCGGGTTCAGTCTTGTTGATCGGAGGTCTTTCTCTGGGCGGACAGATTCTGCTTGAGGTGTTATCGAGACGACAGAATATCTGTGATCACGCTTTGGTAGAGAGCGCTGCCGTGATACCGTCAAAACTTACCAATATGATGATAGCTCCGACTTTTGGAAGTTGCTATAGCCTGATAGGAAACAGAGGATTTTCAAGATTGCAATTTAAGTCCCTGCATATCAAGTCGGATCTGTTTGAAGATTATTATCGAGATACCTGCCAAATAAAGAAGCAGGATATGATAGCATTTTTAAAAGCAAATACTGCTTATTCCCTGAAGGATACTTTCAGGAAATCATCTGCAGATATACACGTGTACGTAGGGGAAAGAGAGGTTAAGGAGATTCTTCGCTCTGCAGAATCTATCTGCCGTATGAATCCATCCAGTAAGCTGCATCGTATGAAGGGACTCAGACATGGAGAATTCTCAATCAATCATGCGGATGAGTATGCGAATGCAATACGGCAGATCGTTAAGAGCTAATAATGATATGAGATATAGCGATAAGGAGGGAAAAGAATGAGACTGGGAATATCATCAGCACTGGAACATGACAACCCAGAAGAATGGGTGAAGAAACAGACTGCTCTGGGGTGCACTGCCGTCGTATTCCCTGTCTGCAGTAACGAACCTGAACAGAAGATTATTGCATACAAAGAAGCTGCTGACGGAGCGGGTCTTAGTATAGCCGAAGTGGGGATATGGAAAAATGCATTGTCTGCAGATATGTCCGAGCGAAGTAAGAATATGGACTATTGCGTGGAACAGCTTAGACTGGCAGATTATGTTGGTGCAAGATGTGCCGTAAATGTAGCCGGAGCATTTGGTCCCATATGGGATGGAGGATATCGTGAAAACTTTACTGAAAAAGCATGGGAAGAGACAGTAAAGATGGTAAAGGAAATTATAGATCGAGCGAATGTTAAGAATACATTTTTTACGCTGGAACCTATGCCGTGGATGATCCCTACAGGCCCGGATGATTATATTAAGCTTCTGGAAGCGGTTGACAGAGATAGGTTTGCGGTGCATATGGACATTATCAATATGATCAATTCAGCTGACAGATATTTTCATCCGGAAGAATTTGTGGATGAATGCGCTGATAAACTCAGAGGAAAGATAAGAAGCTGTCACATAAAGGATGTGCATTATGATGGGAGATATACACTCAGATTGGAAGAATGTGCTCCCGGTGATGGAGAGTTCCCACTCAGATACTATGTGGAGAGAATGAGTGAGACAGATGCTGACATGCCTGTCATATTGGAACATCTTCATTCGGATGAAGAGTATATTAAATATGCAACATATCTTAAGGAGGTATTGAATGGCTTATACAAGACTGTCTGATGCTAATGAGATTACAGAGAGATATATGGATTCAATTCTTATAGAAGAGAGACTGATCGATTCTGTGAAGGCAGAATTGTCTTTTGATTTCCTGGGAAGCACTTTTGATATGCCAGTGATGACTCCGGCTTTTTCACATCTTGGCCAGTATAAAGGCAGAGAACTAACAGGGTTGGAAGAATATTCATTAGCAGCTGCAAAATGTAATATACTCAATTTCTGTGGAATGATGGAAAACGATATGTTTAAGCAAATCATCGACACGGGTGCCCAAACAGTCAGGATAATCAAACCCTATGCCGATAACGGTAAGATAAGGGACCAGATAGCGTATGCAGAAGAAATGGGTGCATTCGGTGTGGGTATGGACATAGATCATATATTTGGGGAACATGGCTATGATGTAGTAGTGGGAGAAAAAATGGCGGCTCAGACTGCAGAAATGCTTCGCACATATGTGGAAGCCACAAAGCTTCCATTCGTTATCAAAGGTGTGCTCAGTGTGTCAGATGCGGTAAAAAGTGCAGATATTGGAGCAAAAGCCATAATCGTGAGTCATCATCACGGCAGGCTTCCTTATGCCGTACCGCCGATGATGGTGCTGTCACGGATCAGGGAAGCACTCTTGGGACGAGATGTAGGAATAATAGTAGATTGCGGAATAGCAAGCGGGGCAGATGTATATAAAGCGATTGCGCTTGGCGCAGATGCGGCAGCGGTTGGAAGGTCCATGCTGCCGGCTCTAGAAAGCGCTGGCGTTGAAGGAACTGTTGAATTTCTTAACAGAATTGGTGATGAACTCCGATTTATTATGAGTTCGACAGGTTTTGCATCAGTGTCAGACATTGATGATACTGCACTGTTCAGAGGTAAATGACAGAGTTTAAAATTTTTTCAAAATATGTGTTGACAAAGAAAAAGATCAGATGTAATATCTATTCATAACATTCCTACAGACATAGTAGGAAATAAGGAAAACCAAAAGAGGAAAGAGCATCTATCATAATGAAGATGACTCGGATAGGAGGAGATTATGAAAAAGAAGATTATTGCACTGATCAGTGTAGCGGTTTTGGCAGCAGGAGTGCTTACAGGATGCGGCAGTAGCACAGGTTCCGGAGATAAGACGATAAAGGTAGCTGCATCTGAGACACCTCATTCGGAGTTACTTGAGCAGGTTAAGCCCATACTTGAGAAGCAGGGTTACACATTGGAAGTAACAGTGTTTGATGATTATGTACAGCCGAACCTGGTAGTAGAGAGCGGTGAGTTTGACGCCAACTACTTCCAGCACATTCCTTACCTTAACAGTTTTAATGATGAGCAGGGTACACATCTTGTTAATGCCGGCGGCATTCACTACGAGCCCTTCGGAATCTATCCCGGAAAGGAATCAGATCTGGCCAATATTGACGGTGCATCAATTGCAATACCCAATGATACGACCAATGAAGCAAGAGCACTTCTTCTTCTTCAGGACAATGGTTATATCACACTTAAGGATGGTGTAGGACTTGAGGCAACTGTCAATGATATCACAGAGAACCCTCACAACATTGAGTTTGTAGAGGTAGCAGCAGAGCAGGTTACAAGAACACTCCCCGACGTATCATTCGGTATCGTCAATGGTAATTATGCTATAGAGGCCGGTCTTTCAGTAGCCAAGGATTCTCTTGTATATGAGAGCGCAGATTCTGAGGCAGCCAAGACATATGTGAACATTATCGCAGTTAAGGAAGGTAATGAGAACAACGCTAAGATCAAGGCTTTGGTAGATGCACTTAAGTCAGATGAGATCAAGAGTTACATCGAAGCAACTTATGACGGTGGTGTTATACCTTTTAACTGATATATGATAGAATAGAGTTTGAGACAGTATTGATTTAAGATGATAAGTGGAGGCGTTTTTAGAACACCTCCACTATCTGTAAATTGGAGTATTTGGAGGGTGATATGTCCAGAGGAATCAACACAAAATGTCTGCATCTTGAAGCAGATGAAAATGAGATAAGCCACTACGGGGCAATAAGCTATCCCATATACCAGTCAGCCACATATGCGCATCCGGAAGTCGGACGCAGTACGGGTTACGACTATAACAGGGTATCGAATCCCACGCGCGATCAGCTTCAGAAGATAGTAGCGTCGCTTGAAAACGGTAAAGAAGCCCTTGCTTTTTCATCCGGGATGGCTGCCGTTA
>JAILKC010000097.1 GCA_024694055.1 Lachnospiraceae bacterium
TATGACAAAGAAAAACGAAAAAGAAGATATTCTTTTTTGGACAGACGGGGTAGATTCGGAAAGATCAATCAATGAAGTGCTTAATGGTTTAAAAGATTCCTCGAAAGGATATATTGATGCAACGATAAAGGCTAGACGAGCTGATATATCGAGTAAGTCGATCGCCAAATCGCTTCCACAATATGTCCTTGAAGATTTGTCATCGATTTTGAACTATTCTGATAAAAGCTTGCTTACTTTCGCAGATTATTGTGACCGTAGCGTGCTGTTTCCAATTATTGACAAAATGCTTGCGTATGTTTATCTGAATATGCTTATAAGCAATAAGATTATAGACAAACTATTCTTTTCTATGACACGAGGAATGCCATATACAAACACAGAATTGGTTCGTATAGATAGAGATGAAATAATAAATAACCAGTACGAGGCTCTCGGAAACTTCAAAATTGTTGTATATTTTTCGAGATATGCGGATGACGGAATGGTAACGCAGGAATTATGGAATATTTTAGCTGCGGGAGTATTTGTAATCTGTTCCGCTAATACAGATCTATCGACTTTTGGCAATGAGGCACCGGAGACATTTAAAAATACATGGGAATTGGAAAAAAAAGTAAGGTATTATCTGAATAATCCTGATAAGAGGATAGAAAAGGCAGAGATAACAGCTCGAAGAGCAAGGGAAATGGGAGGTTATGATAATAGAGTTAAGAGGATACTTGACGATTTGAAGGGAAGGATAGAGTAATGTCGTATTCAGATCTTATAGCGGTGCAGGTGCTTACTCATAATCACGCAAATGTAGTTGCAGATGTACTTGAGAAGTGCGCTGAGCATTATAAGAGATGCGGGATTGAGATATATTATTATGATTCCAGCACTAATGATGAGACGCGTAGAATAATCTGTGATTATAACGAAAAAGGCTATGATAACCTCATATATGTGCCGTTAGAACCGGATACAAGTGTATATTCCAAAAGAGATATGGTATATTCTGGCTATGCTTTTAATAGAGATTATAAATATGTTTGGATTTCTAAAGACCGGGCATATGTGGAAGAATCTGCACTTATGGAAATACTGGAGGCCGCTGAGCAATCCTTTGATGTAATAGTAACTGCTTCTAGAGAAGGAGATAAGACCATTATTGATTCAGCGGAGGAATTGTATTATAGGTGGGCACCGATTTCATCTTCCATGAATTCGGTAATACTAAACAGATTTACAATTCTAGATGATTATGTGGCTCCAGTTTGCTCTGATGATACGGAAAACTGTTACTTAATGGATTTTGGACACTATTATACTTTGTTTGAAAAACTAAGTAGAATGAATCAGCCCAAGATTGCGCGTATTGATATGCGAAATAGAATTCATAACAGTGATTTGGAACCTCCGACATGGGAAAAAAGAGTGTTTACAATTTGGAAGGATCGTTGGATTGCGGTTAATGACGCTTTGCCAGAAATTTATGATCCATATAAAGAGTATATAATCAAGAAAGTGGCAGGCCTTCCATGGATATTGGCAGAGCGAGAGCGATTACTTCAATTACATGATATGGGAGTTCTTACGCCAGAGACATTGCCGCATGCATTGGATGGATGGGAAAGAATATCGGATATACCTAAAGAGGTTGTTATGGATATAGCGAATGGAACATATGATATAAGATATGATCTGACACAGATACAGGATAGAAACGACACCACCAGGATACTTGTCGAAATGATCGGATACGTGGCAGACGGCAGGATGGCAAAGGAGCAGATCCCGCTTGATGATCTTGCAACTGCGATCAAGATGGAAGTAGCAAAGGATGAGGATAAAGCCAGGGTGTTTATACGTATCGGTGCAGTGGCTTCGATTATCGATCAGATAAAGAACGAAGATGTAGACAGAGAGAGGCTGGCAAGGTTATTGCAGGAGCTTATTGCGTATATAATCTGAGGGAGGATTAAGACCCTTCGCTGCGCTCAGGATGACAGAAAGGGCTATATTTAGGTATGAGACTTGCGGATTACGTAGCGAGATATTTGGAAGACAAAGGTGTTAAGCATATATTCATGTTAAGCGGAGGCGGAATGATGTATCTGATGGATGCAGTAGGCCGAAGCAATATCGAATATGTTTGCTGTCATCACGAACAGGCTGCCGGAATAGCAGCCGTTGGATATGCACTTGAGAGTAACGGACTTGGAGTTTGTATGGTGACGACGGGACCGGGAGGTACCAATGCTCTTACTGCAGCCGGAGCCGCCTACGTGGATTCCACACCTGTACTCTTCATAAGCGGACAGGTGAAGACAGCTGATTTTGCTTCACTTCGTAATGTAAGACAATACGGAGCCCAGGAGAATGATATTGTCTCTATGGCCAAGCCGGTTACTAAGTATGCGGTTACGGTTACTGACAAGGATCAGATCAGATATTATCTGGAGCGTGCTGTATATGAGGCGCTAAACGGAAGAAGAGGGCCAGTATGGATAGATATACCGCTCGATATACAGAATGCAGACATTGATCCCGAAGTCCTTGTCGGATACCGGCCGGATGAGCAGGATCCTGAAAAACAGGATTATATAAAGCAGTCGATCGCTGATCTTTTTGCGGCTCTTGAAAAAGCAAAAAGACCGTTATTTCTTGCAGGACACGGACTGAAGGCAGCAGGTGCAGAGGAAAAGCTCACGGAGATCGTGAGAAAGACAGGTGTTCCCGTACTGACCACATGGAGAGAACTGGCTCTTTTTGATGATGACGATGAATTATTCTTCGGCAGTCCGGGGCTTCAGGCCAGAAGGTATTCGAATCTTATCCTCCAGGGAGCCGATCTGTTGATAGTACTCGGAAGCCGCCTCGATAATATGATCACGGCTTTCAGCGAGGAACACTTTGCGTTCAGGGCAAAGAAATACATCGTAGATATAGATGAGAATGAGCTTAATAAGTATAAGATGCCTGAATGTACGGGTATCAGGTGCGATATAAGCGTATTTATTGATGAACTGTACAGTGAACTGGGGGCTCGTTCAGTTAACTATAGCTACAAGGAATGGATAAGCAAGTGTCGAGCTCTGAAGGAGAGATACCCTATATCAAAAGAAAGGCAGAACCGTGAGCTTTCGGGTGTGGATCTGTATAAAATGACGCAGGCAATATCCTACCACAGTACCAAATATGATGATATAGTAATATCATCAACCAGCAGATGTAATACGGCCGGACACATAGCATTCTCTCATAAGAAAGGACAACGCCTTATATCATCTATGGGGTTCGGTTCAATGGGATTTGCCCTGCCGCATGTAGTCGGAGCGTGGTTTGCTTCCGATGCACCGTCTGATAAAAGGCGTGTATTGATGATAGAAGGTGACGGAAGCCTTCAGCTAAATATCCAGGAGCTGCAGACTATAATCCATCATAAGATCAATGCCAAGCTGTTCATATTCAGCAACGTGGGATATGCGGCTATAGCGACCATGCAGGACAGGAATTTTGAAGGATTCCACGTGGGGAGTGATGCGGACAGTGGGGTCACATTACCCGATATGGGTAAGATCGCTGCGGCATACGGCATGGAATACAGGCTTATAGAAGATGATTCACAGATAGATGACACAGTATCCGAAGTGATGGACTTGACGGGCCCCGTAATATGTGAATTCAGAGGCTCCATAGAATACGATGAGATACCCAAGTGTATCTCAAGCCTGGATGAGAACGGTAACAGGGTGTCGGCGGCGCTTGAGAATCCGTATCCGTTCCTTTCACAGTCAGAGATGGATGAGATCTACAGGAATCTGTTATGAGAAAGGGTGAGAAGTGATGAACAGTATCAGACCGTTATTTATCTTTGAGATGGCCAATAACCATCAGGGAAGCGTAGAACATGGTAAGAGGATAATACGAGAGATCAAGAAGGTATGTGATCTATATCCGGAGTTCGATTATGCGTTTAAGTTCCAGTACAGGGATCTTGATACGTTTATCCATCCTGACTACAAGGATCGAATGGATATAAAGAATATCAAGAGATTCAGTGATACCAGATTATCCCAGGATCAGTTTGCCGAATTGCTTACTGAATTAAGAGCCAATGGCTTCATGGCCATATGCACTCCGTTTGACGAGGCTTCGGTAGATAATATAGTCGCTCAGGGTTATGACTATGTTAAGATAGCAAGCTGTTCTTTTACAGACTGGCCGTTGCTTGAAAAGATCGCGACATCCGGTCTTCCGGTGATCGCATCGGGAGCGGGCAGCAGTATAGAAGATGTATTCCGGGTTGTAAGCTTTTTTACCAACAGAAGGATCGATCTTACACTCATGCATTGTGTGGCTGAGTATCCAACGACCAATGAACATCTGCAGCTTAATCAGATAGATTATTACAAGGCGAATTTCCCCAACATAAGGATCGGGTTCTCTACTCACGAGGATCCTGATAATACAATGCCCATAAGACTGGCTGTGGCTAAGGGTGCACGGCTC
>JAILKC010000128.1 GCA_024694055.1 Lachnospiraceae bacterium
TGGGGAGTATTATGAACATCATATTACATCAGCCGGAGATACCGGCCAATACCGGCAATATCGGCAGGACATGCGTCGCTACCGGTACCTCTCTCCACTTAATAGAGCCTTTAGGTTTTCATCTGGATGAGAAATCAATAAAAAGAGCCGGTATGGACTATTGGGATAAGCTGAATGTGAAACGTTATGTTAACTTCGAGGATTTTCTTGAGAAAAACGGGTTTTCAGATAATCCTCCATCCAAAGCAGCCGAAACCGGTATGGCACTCACTGACAGAGCTAATATCTGGTATGCGACTACCAAGGCAAGACAGACATACACGGATGTTCATTACGGACCGGACGATTACATCATGTTCGGCAAGGAAAGCGCAGGTATTCCGGAAGAGATTCTTGTAGAGAATGAGGATCATTGCATCAGGATCCCGATGCTTGCTGATATCAGGTCACTTAACCTAAGCAACAGCGTGGCCATAGTTTTGTATGAAGCACTCAGACAACAGGGTTTTACAGGGTTTGAGAATAAAGGCAACCTTCACAGATTAAGCTGGAACAGTTAAAAGCCCTTCACGGAGGATTAATATGGATAATTGGGTTCTGACTTTTTATATTATTACCTTCTTACTTTCGATTTTATTATCCGGAATATACCTGACATCATGGGATCGTCACTACGATCCCAATATGCTTTTGGTCTTCATGCTCGTTCCCATTGTCGACCTTGGGTATATGATGCTTGCAAGGGCACAGTCTCTTGATGCTGCTCTTTTCGGCAATCAGATCACGTATATAGGGGGATGCTACCTTCTGCCTTTTATCATGTTCAGTACATTCAAGCTGTGCAATTTCGGATATAACATCCGTATCAATTCCGCGATTGTGCTATTTAATACCCTGATATATCTGTCTTCTCTTACGATCGGGGTACTTCCGATATTCTACAAGACTGTGGATTTCCGAATTGAAGACGGTGTTATTGTTCTCGTAAAGACTTACGGTCCCATTCATACCGTGTTCTATGCAATGATGATAGTTTATTTTATGGTCAGTCTCGGAGTAAGTCTGTATACTCTGTTTAATAAAGCAGATACATCCAATAAGATCGTATTCAGACTGCTGTTGACTCAGTTTATTACCATCAGCGCTTTCTTTGGCGGCAGGATGATCACCAAAAAAGTTGAATTCGTTCCGCTTGCATATGTATTCGACCAGCTTGTCTATCTCACGATCGCCAACAAGATGTGTCTTTATGACGTAATGGATACCGGTATCGAATCCCTGGTC
Organism: Lachnospiraceae bacterium; assembly: GCA_024694055.1. GTDB lineage: Bacteria > Bacillota > Clostridia > Lachnospirales > Lachnospiraceae > Colinaster. The sequence continues at coordinate 1,285 of JAILKC010000128.1, forward strand.
CAGTCAGGTGATACCGGACTTGTATCTTTTGATTTCAAATACAGATATCTCGCAAGTAATAAGACAGCAAGGAACATCTTCCCGGATCTGTTCAATGTCAGAGTCGATACCTCCATTGAAGGTTATAAGCCGTTGGAAGATACCATACTTAACTGGATAAAGGAGTATGAAAAGAACCCTTCCAACAATAAATTCCTTTATAAAAGAGATGAACGCAATTATTTTGTGGAGATCAACATTCTCTATAACGGCAAGCACAAATCGGGTTATCAGCTCTTTGTAAAAGACAATACCAGAGAGCAGGAATATATAGCCATGTTGAATAAATACAATTCCAATCTGCAGACAAAACTGGATGAGATATATTCACAACGGGAAAACAAGGAGACTGAGTAACATATGAGAGAGATAGATTCCGTACAGATCACAGATGCTGTAAAGGAGATGTGCATAGAGGCCAATCATTTTCTGACCAAAGATATGAAGCAGGCACTTGATGACGCTTCTAAAACAGAGCGTTCTCCATTGGGAAAACAGATATTATGTCAACTAGAAGACAATCTGCGTATTGCCTCAGAGGATATCATACCCATATGTCAGGATACCGGAATGGCGGTTATCTTCGCCGAGATCGGTCAGGATGTTCATGTTAACGGCAATCTTACGGATGCGATCAACGAAGGCGTCAGGCAGGGATATACGGAGGGTTATCTGCGTAAATCGGTAGTAAGGGACCCTTTGGACCGCGTCAATACGAACGACAATACACCCGCAGTCATTCATTATGATATTGTTCCGGGCGAAAAGATAAAGCTTACACTTGCACCTAAAGGCTTCGGCTCAGAAAATATGAGCCGGGTATTCATGCTTAAGCCC
>JAILKC010000146.1 GCA_024694055.1 Lachnospiraceae bacterium
TGTATAACGATGGATTAAATCTGAGCAGTGGATGCGATATTCCGTTGAAGAACATCATTAATGGCGACGGATCAAGTTCAAACTGTCGAGCGGCAATAAAGTTATTGGTTTCGAGTGATTGATCAAAACGGTGGACAGGCAACTGTCCACCGTTATTACTGTATCGTCGCATTGGTGTATGCCAAGGGGAATGCCTGCAGCTTGTGTATTCCCCTTGAAGAGACCTTAAAGATATGTCAAAATAGGTATGTTATGAAGAGGATACTTATATATCTAAAAGAATACAGGCTTGAGTGTGTACTTGCCCCTGCATTTAAGATGTTGGAGGCTTGTTTTGAACTCATAGTTCCTCTTGTGATCGCCGGTCTCATAGACAGAGGTATAGGACTGAGTGATAAGGCATATATATATAAAATGATAGTATGCCTGGGGCTGTTGGCGGCAGTCGGACTTACCGTGTCCTTGACCGCCCAGTTTTTTGCGGCCAAGGCAGCTATCGGATTCGCGACCAAGCTGCGCAGTGAGCTCTTCAGACATCTTCTCGGACTGTCTTATGCTGAAGTGGATACCATAGGTACGTCCACGATGATCACGCGTATGACGAGCGATGTCAATCAGGCGCAAAACGGCGTCAACATGTTTTTACGTCTGTTTCTTCGAAGTCCTTTTGTCGTATTCGGTGCCATGATCATGGCATTTACCATTGATGTACATATAGCGCTTATATTTGTGGCAGCCATTGCGGTGCTCTTTGCTGTCGTGGGACTTATCATGTCACGTAATATCCCTGCCCTTAAGAGAGCGCAGGAGAGCCTTGATAAGGTGACTAAGTCTGTAAGGGAAGGCTTAAACGGTGTGAGAGTCATAAGGGCATTCAGACTCGAAGCAGACAGTGTTAATGCTTTTTCGGGTGTTACGGATGAGCTTACGGGTAGGCAAAAAAGGGCAGGACATATATCGGCTCTCATGAACCCGCTTACATATGTACTTATCAATCTCGGTATCATACTTGTCATATATTCGGGCGGTGTCAGAGTATCGGCAGGTACACTTACTCAGGGTCAGGTGGTGGCTCTGTATAACTATATGTCACAGATACTTGTGGAGCTTGTGAAGCTTGCCAATCTTGTGGTGACACTTAATAAGGCGCTTGCAAGCGGCAATCGTATCGCTGATGTATTCTCCATAGAGCCTTCGATGAAAGAAGGCCCCGGAGTGGATCCCGATGCGGATGAAGATGACGATGAACTGGAGAGTGCAGCCGATATCGGGCACGAAGCGGTGAGTTTCAGGGATGTATCTTTCATATATCCGGGATCTTCAGAAGAGGCACTTGAGAATATCAGCTTTGTAGCCATGAAAGGTCAGACCGTGGGCATAATAGGCGGTACGGGAAGCGGCAAGAGTACATTGGCGCACCTCATCGCCAGATTCTATGACGTGACGGGCGGAGGAGTATATCTCTTCGGCCATGATATAAGAGATTATTCATATGACCAGTTACATTCAATGGTGGGAGTTGTCATGCAAAAAGCCGTGCTGTTTAAAGGAACGGTCAAGAGCAATCTGAGCATGGCTGCAGACGATACGGATGATGAGAGCATCTTAAGTGCGGCGGACAGAGCCCAGGCCATGGATGTGATAAAGGGTAAGGGCGGTATAGATGCCAAAGTAGAACAGGGCGGACGTAATTTCTCGGGCGGACAGAGACAGCGTCTGTCTATTGCCAGAACTCTGGCTATGCATACTCCGATAGTGATACTGGATGACAGCTCTTCGGCACTTGACTATGCGACAGATCTTAAGCTTAGAAGAGCACTTAAGGAACTGCCCCCGGATACTACTGTATTTATCATATCCCAGCGAACTTCGTCGATACAGCACGCGGATAAGATACTTGTGCTTGATGACGGCAGACTGGAAGGTATAGGCACGCATGAAGAACTTTTGAAAGACTGCGAACTTTACCGAGAGATACACGAAAGTCAGCTGCATAAGCAGTGACGGAAGATGATGATCAGATGAGCCAAGCCTGTAAAGGAGCGAAGCATTGAGTAAGAGACCGGACGGTACAACTAAATACGGTGACAGAAGTGTCGGGAAGACTCTTTTTAAGTATCTGCGCAGACATACGGTACTTGTCGTGTTGTCCGTGGTACTGGCATTTGCTTCGAGTCTGTCGGCTCTGTTTGTGCCCATTTTATTCGGTAATGCTATCGACTCGATACTTACAGATATGGGCGCCGTGGCAGCGAATCTGATAAAGGTGGGTATAGTGATCGCCGTAACCGCGCTTATGCAGTGGCTTATGGCCATGGTGAACAATAAAGTCACTTTTGAAGTCACACGTGATATAAGAAATGATGTGTACGTCAAGATTCAGAAGCTGCCGCTTAAGTATCTCGATATCAATCCTACAGGAAGCATAGTCAGTCGTATGGTAGCTGATGTGGATACTCTTGCAGACGGCCTGCTCATGGGCTTTACGCAGGCATTTACGGGTATTGTGACCATAGTAGGCACGATATATTATATGTGGAGTTTAAGTCGTTTTACCGCGATAGTTGTAGTATGTGTGACACCGCTGTCACTTTTTGTGGCCAATTTTATCGCCAAACACACTCACGATATGTTTGTGGAACAGTCAGTGGTAAGAGGCGAACAGACCGCTTTAATAGATGAGATGATAGGCAATGAAAAAGTGGTCAAATCCTTCGGTTATGAGAGCAAGGCGCTTGAACGTTTCAATGAGATCAATGACAGGCTTGCGGGTTGTTCTCTTAAGGCGCTTTTCTATTCTTCAACGGTCAATCCGTCCACAAGATTTGTCAATTCCACCGTATATGCTTTAGTGGCACTTGTGGGTGCTTTCAGAGTACTCGGCGGATATATCACTGTAGGTAATCTGTCGGCTCTTCTTACTTATGCGACACAGTATACCAAACCGTTTAACGAGATATCGGGTGTTGTCACCGAACTGCAGAATGCATTTGCCTGTGCATCAAGAGTGTTCGCGCTGATCGATGAGGAAGAAGAGACAGCTTCGGATATATTTACTGAATATGCATCTCTGCATAACACAGAGGCTGACAGAATGACCGGAACCGAATCCGTGACGGATCGCAGAGGCGAGTCTGATACGGTAAGGGGAGACGTAGACCTGGATGGCGTATGCTTTTCATATGATAAGAATAAGCCGCTTATAGAGGACTTCTCAATATCCGTCAAAAAGGGCCAGACCGTGGCTATAGTAGGACCTACCGGATGCGGTAAGACCACACTCATCAATCTGCTTATGCGGTTCTATGATGTGGACGGAGGCAGGATATATATAGACGGAGAGGACATCTCGACACGCACAAGACAGGATCATCGAAGACGTTTCGGCATGGTGTTGCAGGATACCTGGATCAGATCAGGTACGGTGCTTGACAATATCCGAATCGGACGACCGGATGCAACGAGGGAAGAGTGTATTGCGGCGGCCAAAGAGGCTCATGCACACAGTTTCATAAGACGACTTCCCGAGGGGTATGATACGGTGCTTGCAGAGGACGGCGGAGACTTGAGTGCAGGTCAGAAACAGCTGTTGTGTATTACCAGAGTGATGCTTGCACTTCCTCCCATACTGATACTTGATGAGGCCACATCGAACATCGATACACGTACGGAGATACGTATACAGAAGGCGTTCCACAAGATGATGGAAGGCAGAACGAGCTTTATCGTGGCACACAGGCTCTCCACAATCATGGATGCGGATGTGATCGTGGTGATGAAGGACGGGCATATCGTGGAGCAGGGCGATCATGAGACATTGCTAAGCAAGGGCGGATTTTACAGTGAACTGTTCAGCGCTCAGTTTGCACATTGATACGATAATATATTAAGGAGAAAAGTCGGATGACTATCAGGGAATTACATATCGGAGAAAGCGGCAGGATCACAAAAGTCGGTGGGGATGGTTCGTTAAGACAGCATTTCCTTGACATGGGTGTTATTCCCGGAAGTGAAGTGACGGTGGTTAAGTATGCGCCCCTCGGAGATCCCGTGGAACTAATGATCCATGGTTATGAGCTTACATTAAGACTTGATGATGCTGCAAAGATAGATATTGAGCCGGTGGCGGCCAATACCGTGGAAGAGAAAAAGAATAAGCCCGTGAACCGATCGGTTCATCCGGGACTTGGTGAAGGAGGTAAGTATCATCCCAAGGGAAGCGGAGATCCTGTTCCCGAAGGTACGGTTCTTACCTTTGCGCTTGTCGGCAATCAGAACTGTGGGAAGACCACACTTTTTAATCAGCTCACCGGATCCAATCAGCATGTGGGCAATTTTCCGGGAGTGACCGTTGACCGTAAGGACGGAGTGATCAAGGGGTATCCAAATACTTTGGTGACAGATCTGCCCGGGATTTATTCCATGTCACCCTATACGAGTGAAGAGATAGTATCCCGCAATTTTGTCCTTGATGAAAAGCCCAATGCCATCATCAATATAGTGGATGCTACCAATATAGAACGTAACCTCTATCTCACGATGCAGTTGCTTGAGATGAATATGCCGATGGTAGTGGCGCTTAATATGATGGATGAGGTCACGGAAAATGGCGGAAGTGTGGATGTCAATGAGATGGAGGCTGCGCTCGGAGTACCTGTGGTACCGATATCGGCGGCCAAAAACCGTGGTATACATGAGCTTATAGAGCATGCCGTACATGTGGCTTATTACAGGGAAAAGCCGCTCAGACAGGATTACTGTGGAGAAGAAGACAATAAAGGTGCGGTGCACAGAGGCCTTCATGCGGTTGCTCATCTTATAGAAGATCATGCGATCACTGCTGGAATACCCGTAAGATTTGCTGCAAGCAAGGTTATAGAGGGCGATCCGCTTATATTAAAGCAACTTGCTCTGGATGTAAATGAGACTGAGACAATAGAGCATATCGTACTTCAGATGGAACGGGAGAGAGGGCTTGACAGAAGTGCTGCAATCGCTGATATGAGATATACATTTATACGTAAAATATGCAGCGAAAGTGTACATAAACCCGGCAAGAGCAAAGAAAGCATAAGAAGTGCCAACATAGATAAGATACTTACAGGTAAATGGACGGCGATACCGACATTTGTACTTATCATGGGACTTATATCGTGGCTTACGTTTGACGTGGTCGGAGGCAATCTGCAGAGATTGCTTGAATATGGCATAGATATTCTGACGAATGCGACGGATGAAGCACTGACTGCGGCCAACGTCAATGCAACACTGCATGGACTTGTCATAGACGGTATATTTGCCGGAGTCGGGAGTGTGTTAAGTTTCCTTCCTATCATAGTCACTCTGTTTTTCTTTTTATCCCTGCTTGAGGATAGCGGGTATATCGCGAGAGTTGCGTTCTTTATGGATAAGCTGCTGCGACGCATCGGCCTTTCCGGTCGAAGCATAGTACCGCTTCTTATAGGCTTTGGCTGTACAGTACCGGCGGTGATGTCTACACGTACTCTTCCCAGTGAACGTGACAGAAAGATGACGATATTACTTACGCCTTTCATGAGTTGTACTGCCAAGATGCCAATATATGCCTTTTTTGTTGATGCTTTTTTTGCGGAGTACAAGGCGCTTATTCTGGTGGGATTGTATCTTACGGGTATAATCATATCAATATTGGTCGCACTTGTATTTAAAAGGACCATTTTTAAAGGAGAGGCAGTGCCTTTCGTAATGGAACTTCCGAATTACCGCATGCCCGGTGCGCGAAATGTGGGGCAGTTGCTTTGGGAGAAGGCCAAGGACTTTCTGCAGAGGGCATTTACGATCATTATGCTCGCTACCATGATCATATGGCTGCTTCAGAGTTTTGATGTGTACTTTAATATGGTAAGCGATCAACAGAACAGTATACTTGCATATGTTGCAGGTCTGCTTGTGCCGGTGATGAAACCGCTCGGGCTTGGGGACTGGAGGATATGTACGGCGCTTATAAGCGGATTTATCGCGAAAGAGAGCGTAGTATCCACTCTGGAAGTCTTGTTTTCGGGTGGTATGGAAAATGTCATGAGTGTTGCCACAGTGTCAGCTTTGCTTGTTTTTTCTCTGTTGTACACTCCCTGCGTGGCGGCAATCGCTTCCATAAGAAGAGAACTTGGACGGAAATGGGCAGTGTGTGTGGTACTGTGGCAATGCTTCGTTGCGTGGGCCACTGCATTCATTGTTCATCTCATTGCGTATTATATCTAAACAAATTATTAAACTTGAGAAATCCGCTATTTTGCTCTTGCAAAATCTGGAAAATTGACTAAAATAAATAATTGTGCAGAGATTGTTAGCACTCAGATGCATTGAGTGATAACGAATAAAATAATCGATAGGAGGCATTAGTATGAACTTAGTACCTTTAGGCGACAGAGTCGTATTAAAACAGTTGGTTGCAGAAGAGACGACCAAGTCAGGCATTGTATTGCCCGGTCAGAATAAGGAGAAGCCCCAGCAGGCAGAGGTTGTTGCAGTAGGGCCCGGCGGAATGGTAGACGGCAAGGAAGTAGCAATGCAGGTTAAGAAGGGGGATAATGTAATTTATTCCAAGTATTCAGGAACGGATGTTAAGATCGATGATGAAGAGTATATCATCGTTAAGCAGTCCGATATTCTTGCGATAATTAAGTAATATACATAAGTAATTTATATAAGTAATAACAGGAGGATAAGATAATGGCTAAGGAGATTAAGTACGGAGCAGACGCCAGAGCAGCTTTGGAGAGTGGCGTCAATCAGCTCGCGGATACAGTTAGAGTTACACTCGGACCCAAGGGCCGTAATGTAGTATTGGATAAGTCATATGGAGCACCTCAGATCACCAACGACGGTGTTACCATTGCCAAGGAGATCGAACTTGAGGATGCATTCGAGAATATGGGTGCACAGCTTGTCAAGGAAGTTGCTACCAAGACCAATGATGTGGCAGGTGACGGTACTACAACAGCTACAGTTCTTGCACAGGCTATGGTTCATGAAGGGATCAAGAACCTTGCAGCAGGTGCCAATCCCATCATCCTTCGTAAGGGCATGAAGAAGGCTACACAGTGCGCTGTAGATGCTATTGCCAAGATGAGTTCAAAAGTCAACGGTAAGGAGCATATCGCTCGTGTTGCTGCCATATCAGCAGGCGATGAGGAAGTCGGACAGCTTGTTGCAGATGCAATGGAGAAGGTATCGGGTGACGGTGTCATCACAATAGAAGAGTCCAAGACAATGCAGACTGAGCTTGACCTTGTAGAAGGTATGCAGTTTGACAGAGGATATATATCAGCATACATGGCTACCGATATGGAGAAGATGGAGGCCGTACTGGACAATCCTTATATCCTTATCACTGACAAGAAGATAAGTAACATTCAGGAGATACTTCCTCTTCTTGAGCAGATCGTACAGTCGGGTTCAAAGCTTCTTATTATTGCTGAAGATGTTGAGGGTGAGGCACTTACAACACTTATTGTCAATAAGCTTCGCGGAACTTTCAATGTGGTAGCGGTTAAGGCTCCCGGATATGGCGACAGACGTAAGGCGATGCTTGAGGATATCGCTATTCTCACCGGCGGTCAGGTAATAAGCGAGGAACTCGGTCTTGAACTTAAGAGCGCAACGATCGATCAGCTCGGTAAGGCAAAGAGCGTTAAGGTTCAGAAAGAGAACACTGTCATCGTTGAAGGTGCCGGCGATAAGAAGACTATTGAGGCCAGAATCGGTCAGATCAAGCAGCAGATCGAGACAACAACTTCTGATTTCGACAAGGAAAAGCTTCAGGAGAGACTTGCCAAGCTCGCAGGCGGCGTAGCCGTTATCAGAGTCGGCGCAGCTACCGAAGTAGAGATGAAGGAAGCTAAGCTTCGTCTTGAAGATGCACTTGCAGCTACAAGAGCGGCAGTTGAGGAAGGCATCATCGCAGGTGGCGGATCTGCTTATATCCACGCTTCAAAGGAAGTACAGAAGCTTGCAGATTCACTTGAAGGCGATGAGAAGACAGGTGCCAATGTTGTGCTTAAGGCACTTGAGGCTCCTCTGTTCCATATAGCAAGCAATGCAGGCCTTGAGGGATCTGTTATCATCAATAAGGTATATGAGTCAAAGGTAGGCATAGGATTCGATGCTCTTAAGGAAGAGTATGTAGATATGGTTAAGGCCGGAATCCTTGATCCTGCCAAGGTTACACGTTCTGCACTGCAGAATGCGACCAGTGTGGCTGCTACATTGCTCACAACAGAGTCAGTTGTAGCCAACATCAAGGAAGATGCTCCTGCAATGCCCGCAGGCGGCGGCATGGGCGGCGGAATGTACTAGAGTCAGCAAAGCTGACTCCTCCGTTTGCATAAGCGAAGCTTATGCAAACGGCATGAGGTATTGGCCTTTGCTACAGAGCGAAACGGCACTAGGTTAAGGAAATTCTAACCACTCGCTGCAAAGGCAGCTTCGCGGAGAATTTCTGCTTAACCCTCCGTTTCGCTTACGGCGAAACGGCACAATAATGGAGTTTTTGGGCGGACCGATTCTGGTCCGCCTTTTTTTGCGTTTAGAACGGTCTTTTTCTAGACAATGAAAGTAACAATAAGTATAATGGATAGAGTAGTGTTGTATACTACGTGCACATTTTATCAGTGATGTATCAGGAGGAAGAACCGTGGGTGATATTTTCAGGAAGAAGAGCTTGGACAGAATATCTTCTCCGGAGCAGCTTAACGACTATATAAAAGTTACTACTCCGTCTGTGTGGGTTATTCTCATCGCAGTTATATTGTTACTTGTCGGTATGCTTGCATGGAGTGTTTTTGGTTCAGTGACCATGGAAACTGCTGATGGAACTACGCAGGTGATCCATCCGATCACATTTGTTACCAATTAACAGGGCGTATTGACGAAAGATAGGATATGTTTACTTCAGCAATTCATGAAAAACAAAAGATAAAAATGCCCATTAAGAAGGGTGTTGCCAAGGTGCCGGTAGTCATGCAGCTTGAAGCTTTGGAGTGCGGAGCTGCCAGTCTGTGCATGGTCATGGCATATTATAATAAGTGGATACCCCTTGAACAGGTCCGTTCGGATTGCGGTGTCAGCCGTGATGGATCCAATGCGCGCAATATTTTGCTTGCGGCGCGCAGCTACGGAATGAAGGCTCAGGGGTACAGATTTGAGCCACAGACACTAAGGGAGAAGGGATCTTTCCCGTGTATTATACATTGGGAATTCAATCACTTTGTCGTCTGTGACGGTTTCAGGGGTGACAAGGTATATCTGAACGATCCGGCCAAGGGTAATTATACTGTTTCCATGGAACGTTTCGATGAGGGATTTACCGGCATATGCATTATGTTTGAGCCGGACGAAGGATTTGTGCCCGGCGGCAAGCCCAAGTCGGTTGCGGCTTTTGCCCGTAAACGCTTAAGAGGCGCCGAGGCCGCAATAGCTTTCGTTATACTTACTACCATTATATCTTCGATCACGGGTATCATCGACTCGGGATTTGCCAGAGTATTCATGGACAGCCTGCTCTCGGGCAGAAATAAAGAATGGATAACGCCATTCTTTATTGGGCTGTCGATTCTTACGGCTATTCAGATCATAGCGGCATGGATTCAGACCGTCTACTCACTTAAACTCAGCGGTAAGATGTCGGCTGTGGGAAGCTCTACATATATGTGGAAGATCCTTCATCTGCCGATGGAGTTCTTTTCACAGCGTATGGCCGGCGATATCCAGATGAGAAAAGACAGTAATGCTATGATAGCGGAACAGGTGATAGATACTGTTGCTCCGCTTGTATTAAGTACTGCGATGATGTTCTTTTATCTTATCGTCATGATAAGATATTCGCCAATACTGACTGTTGTAGGTCTGTCTACTCTTCTTATCAATGTAGTGATGTCGAGATACATCAGCAAAAAGCGTATCAATATCACGCGTGTGGCCATGAGAGATGAAGGCAAGCTTGCAGGTGCTACCGTCAGCGCGATGGATATGATAGAGACCATTAAAGCCAGCGGCGCAGAGAACGGCTTCTTTGAGAAGTGGTCCGGTTATCAGGCTTCAGTTAATACACAGAGTGTCAGATATGCCAGACTGAATGAGTATCTTGGGGTGATACCCGGAATAATCAGCTCAATTCTTGATATAGTCATACTTATACTCGGGGTATGGATGACGATGAACGGAGAGTTCACCGTTGGTATGATATTGGCATTTCAGGGCTTCCTTATGTCATTTATGAGCCCGGCTCAGCAGCTTATCTCGGCGGGACAGGTCATTCAGGAGATGCGTACCAGTATGGAGCGTATCGAAGATGTCATGGAGTATCCGGAAGATCCCGTGTTTGATGCAAAGCCGGCCACGGATGAATACGACAAGCTTTCGGGCAATCTTGAAATGAAAAACATTACGTTTGGATACTCCAAGCTTGCTCCTCCGCTTATAGAGGATTTTAACTTGGTGCTTAAGCCGGGACAGAGAGTGGCGTTTGTCGGATCATCAGGTTGTGGTAAGTCTACACTGGCCAAACTTATATCAGGTCTGTATCAGCCGTGGAAGGGTGAGATACTGTTTGATGGCAAGCCTATATCGGAAATAGATCGTGATATCTTTACAGGATCCGTAGCGGTTGTTGACCAGGATATTACTCTGTTTGAAGATACAATAGCCAATAATATCAAGATGTGGGATACATCGATAGAAGATTTTGAGATGATACTGGCATCAAGGGATGCAAGCCTGCATGAAGACATTATGCAGCGTGAGAACGGATATCAGCATATGCTGACCGAGGGCGGTAAGAACTTCTCTGGCGGACAGAGACAGAGACTTGAGATCGCCAGAGTTTTGGCACAGGATCCCACAATGATCATTATGGACGAAGCTACGTCCGCACTTGATGCGCGCACGGAATATGATGTAGTGAAATCCATAAGAAACAGGGGCATATCATGCGTGGTAATCGCACACAGATTATCCACGATCCGTGACTGTGACGAGATCATAGTAATGGATAAGGGTAAAGTAGTGGAACGAGGAACACATGACGAGCTTATGGCTAAGAACGGCATGTATACTAAGTTGGTAACGAGTGAGTAAGAAAGGAGCTTACGGCGAAGATGGGTTGGTTTGACGAACAGATCAGGCAACGCAAAGAAGCGGATAATGCAGTCTTCGAAGATTCCTTTATAGAGATAGCAGGTTCTGTCATGGGCAGACGTATGAGCGAAGCGCTTAATGATGAGCGTCAGCAGACTACGGATGCCATTGGCGAAGTGTTGAATTATTACAGGGTCAAGATCAAAGAAGTGCCGGAGACTATCAAAGATATGAATGAGATATTGGAATATCTCATGAGGCCTTACGGCATTATGCGACGTACTGTGAGACTTGAAAAAGGATGGTACAAAGATGCTGTAGGAGCGATGCTTGGAGTCCGCAAGGATGATGGAAGCGTGGTGGCACTCATACCCGACGGATTGTCTGGATATCGTTTCTACGACAAAAAAACGGGACGACGTGTCCGCATCAATCATAAGAATGAGGATATGTTGGATAGGGAGGCTTTTGCGTTCTACAGGCCCTTCCCGTTAAAGAAGATAGGCATTCCGGGACTTATGAAGTACACTGCGGAACAGATATCAATCTCGGACTTGGTGATGTTCCTTCTTGCCATGGGTGTATCTACACTTGTGGGAATGCTTATGCCGAAACTTAATGCGATGCTGTTTTCGGATGTTCTTGAGTCCGGCAGCATGAATGTGCTTTTGGCTATGGCCGCATTTATGATATGTGTTTCGGTGTCTTCTGCATTGTTCGGTGTGGTCAACAGTCTTGCCAATGCACGTATCAATACCAAGATCAGCGTCAATATAGAAGCGGCTTCCATGATGAGGATACTTTCGCTTCCGGCAGATTTCTTCAAGGATTATAATTCCGGAGAACTGTCCAACAGAGTAGGATATATCAATTCTTTAGCGGAACAGCTTATCAGTCTTGTGATGTCAACGGGAGTATCGGGTATCTTCTCTTTGGCATATATTTCGCAGATCCACTATTATGCTCCGGCACTTGTTGCCCCGGCCTTGGTGATCACATTCCTTACGGTAGTGGTATCTACCGTTACGGTACTTATGCATACCGGCATCACGAAAAAACAGATGGGATTGGCGTCTAAGGAGAGCGGTATTACATATGCCATGATAGGCGGTGTGCAGAAGATAAGACTTTCCGGTGCCGAACAGCGTGCTTTTGCCAGATGGGGCAAGACTTTCGCTGAGAATGCGACGCTTACATATAATCCGCCGCTTTTTATCAAAGTGTCTGCGGTTATCAGTACGGCGATCTCTTTGATCGGAACGGTGATAATGTACTATGCTGCGGTTAAGAGCGGTGTATCCGTTTCCGAGTATTATGCATTTAACGCTGCTTATGGTATGGTGAGCGGTGCATTCATGTCATTGTCGGGAATAGCCACATCCATAGCGACGATCAAGCCTACTCTTGATATGGCCAAGCCGATATTGGATGCAGTTCCTGAGATAGACGAGAATAAGATCATGGTCACTTCCCTTTCGGGAGGCATAGAACTGAATAATGTTACATTCAGATATACGGAGGATATGCCGCCGGTGCTTGACAATTTAAGCCTTAAGATAAGACCGGGACAGTATGTCGCGATAGTAGGCAAGACCGGATGCGGCAAGTCGACTCTGATACGTATTCTTTTGGGATTTGAAAAGCCACAGAAGGGTGCGGTATACTATGACGGTAAGGATCTCAAGTCACTGGATCCCAAGTCTCTTAGAAGAAGCATAGGTACCGTTATGCAAGACGGTAAGCTGTTCATGGGTGATATATTCTCCAATATCACCATTTCAGCACCTTGGCTTACTCTTGATGAGGCATGGGAGGCGGCGGAGCTTGCCGGAATTGCAGATGATATCAAAGCCATGCCTATGGGCATGAATACTCTTGTGTCAGAGGGACAGGGAGGAATCTCGGGCGGTCAGCGTCAGCGTCTGATGATAGCAAGGGCCATAGCGCCAAAGCCTAAGGTACTTATGTTTGATGAAGCTACGAGTGCTCTTGACAATATCACGCAGAGACAGGTATCGGATGCTTTGGATAAAATGAAGTGTACACGAATCGTTATTGCGCACAGATTAAGTACTATCCGTCAATGTGACAGGATTGTAGTACTTGATGGCGGGCATATTATAGAAGACGGCAGTTACGATGAACTGATTGCCAAGAGCGGATATTTTGCCGAACTTGTTGCGAGACAGAGACTCGACGATACCGAATATGTGGGCAAGACGACAATGTTTTAAAAGTTAATAATGTTTTCATTATAAGGAGGACGAAATGGAGATTATTAAGACACAGGACGGAAAGAAGTTGACAGTAGGAATTGAGGGCAGATTGGATACAACAACAGCGCCCCAGCTTGAAGGTGATCTTCGTACTGCCGTAGATGGAATCGAGGAGCTGGTTTTTGATCTTGATAAGCTTGAGTACATCTCTTCAGCAGGATTAAGAGTACTTCTTTCGGCTCTTAAGGTTATGAATCGTCAGGGAAGCATGACGATCAAGAACGTTAAGCCTGAGATCATGGAAATCTTCGAGGTAACAGGATTTGTAGATATTCTGAATATCGAAGGATAAGGAGAATGACATGAGCGGGAATAATGAGCTTACAGTCAATGCAAAATTGGATGCTCTGCCGCAGGTATTGTCATTTATTGATGAACGCCTTGAAAATGCATCATGTTCGCCTAAGGCGCAGATGCAGATCGATATTGCAGCCGAGGAGATATTTGTCAATATAGCGCATTATGCTTATGAGCATGATGATGGCTCGGCTGTGATATCAGTGAATATTGAAGGTGAACCCGCTGAAGCGGTCATTGAATTTAAGGACCATGGCAAGGCTTTTGATCCGCTTGCCAAGGCGGATCCCGACACTACTCTTTCGGCAGAAGAGAGACAGATAGGCGGGCTTGGCATCTATATGGTCAAAAAGAGTATGGACAATGTGTCATACGTGTATGAAGGCGGACAGAATATCCTGACGATCCGTAAAAAATTGTAGGGAGACGTACAAGAGTATATGAGTAACAGATTGAAAAGAGCAGCTGTTATCCTGATGGCTGCGTTTTTGGCGTGTGCAGGGTGCGGTAAAAAAGATGCTGCAAACCCTAAGCAGGATGTTACCGCCGGTTCAGTAAATTCTGTTGGGACTGTTTCTGCCGATAATACGGCAGGCTCTGACAGCGGCGCATTATCGGATTCAGATACTGCCGGTGATGCCAATTCTTCAGAAGGATCAGGTGCAGATGGCAGCGTTGATGAGAAAGATAAAGATATAGCGATCCTTTTTACCAGTGACGTTCATTGTGGTATGGATCAGGGCTTTGGTTATGCCGGAGTCGAACAGATTCGTGCCAAATACAATGATGATGGATACATCACTCTTTTGGTTGATAACGGAGATGCCATACAGGGTGAGCCTGTAGGCACGGTGTCAAAGGGTGAAGCCATAATCGATCTCATGAATGCTCTTCATTATGATGTGGCTATACCCGGCAATCATGAGTTTGATTACGGCATGGAGCAGTTTTTGGGTCTGACCGAAAAAGCGGATTTCCCATACATAAGCTGTAACTTCAATAAAGAAGGTGAGCTGGTATTTGATCCTTATGTAATCAAGGAAGCAGGCAAATACAGGATAGGCTTCGTGGGAATCACGACTCCATGTACTCTTACCAGTTCGACACCCAGATATTTTCAGGATGATGATGGGAATTTCATATATGGGTTCATGCAGGATAAGAGCGGCGAGAAACTGTACGAAGCAGTTCAGTCGGCCGTGGATTCGGCAAGGGCTGCCGGCGCCGATTATGTGATAGTAATGGGTCACATAGGCGGAGAGGCGGAAGCAGAACCATACAGATACATGGATATTATCGAGCACACATCGGGAATAGATGTTTTTTTGGACGGCCACAGTCATGACAGAGATCAGGCAAGTGATTTTAGTGCCGACGGGAAAGAAGTACCTCGTGTAGCGTGTGGAACGAAACTTAACGGTATCGGATATGTAGAGATCTCGTCCAAGGATGGGCAGATTCAGACCGGCGTATATAAGTGGGACAATGATGTTTCAGCGCAAAGTCTGCTCGGAGTAGATAATGATGCGGTCCGGGCGGTAAGAGAAGAGAATGATAAGCTTAACGACAAACTTAACGAAGTTGTCGCATCCACATCTGTTAAGCTTACGATCAATGACCCCGAAGAGGTTGATGATGAAGGTAAACCTGTCAGACTGGTTCGACGTGCAGAGACCAACATGGGTGATCTGTGCGCAGATGCATACAGGGAGCAGGCAGGATCCGACATTGCCTTTGTAAATGGTGGTGGAGTACGTGCAGAGATCAATGAAGGAGACGTCACTTTGGGAGACATCCTTAAGGTTCATCCTTATGGCAATTATCTGTGCATGGTAAATGTAACCGGACAGCAGATACTCGACGCCCTCGAATGGGGCGCAAGGAAGACACCCGGAGAGACGGGTGCATTCCTTCAGGTATCAGGTCTTACTTATGAGGTGGATACGGATATTGAGAGCAGTTGTAAGGAGGATGATAACGGTCTGTTTGTCAAGGTGGCCGGCAAATACAGAGTAAAGAATGTCAAAGTGGGTGATGAGCCCCTTGATCTTAAGAAGAAATATACGCTTGCTTCTCATAACTATATGCTTAAGAACTGCGGTGACGGATTTTCCATGTTTGAAGATTGTGAATTGTTACTTGATGAGGTGATGCTTGATAATCAGGTACTCATCAATTATATTACCGAGACATTGGGCGGAGTAGTCGGAGAAGAGTATTCTGATCCGCGTGGACAGGGAAGGATAGTATTGCTGTCAAAAGAGGAAGACGATCAGACGCAGTAAGCAGTTTTGATACACATAAGATCAGAGTTGTAATATGGCACGGAGGAGATTATGAAGAAAGAAAGATTGGAAGACTATGTTGTAAGCATACCGGATTTTCCGGAACCGGGTATAATATTCAGAGACATTACAAGTGTCCTGCAGGATGCAGACGGACTTGAGCTTGCCATTGATAGTATGCAGGCTCTTGTAAAAGATATTGATTTTGACGTTGTGGCAGGTGCCGAGTCAAGAGGTTTTATCTTCGGAACACCTATAGCTTATAATATGCATAAGCCTTTTGCACTTGTGCGTAAGAAGGGTAAGCTTCCAAGAGAGACAATAGAGACGTCATATGAGCTTGAGTATGGTACGGCTACGATAGAGATGCACAAAGACAGCATTGCTCCGGGACAGAAGGTGCTCGTGGTAGATGATCTGATCGCTACAGGAGGCACTTTGGAAGCGACAATTAAGCTTGTAGAGCAACTTGGCGGTGAAGTGGTCGGTGTGCTTGTGCTTATGGAATTACAGGGCCTTCACGGACGTGATAAGATCAAGTGTCCGGTATATTCGGCCATTAAATATGAGGGTAAATAATACAGGTGGATGTATGGAGGAGACGAAAAAGCTCGTAACATCTACAACTGAAGAGCACGGAATAGTCTTTGACGATGGTCGAATAGAGTCGTTGGGGGAGTTTCTGCCTCCCGAACAGCTTTATCAGGATCTGGTCACACGCTTAAGAAGATATCATCCTTCAGATGACATATCTTTGATAGAAAAGGCTTATAAGGTGGCTGCTGAGGCACATGCCGAACAGGTGCGTAAATCGGGTGAGCCTTATATCGTCCATCCGTTGTATGTTGCCAATATACTTGCGGATCTTGAGATGGACAAGGAGACTATAGCCGCTGGTCTTTTGCATGATGTGGCAGAAGATACGGATTGGACCATTCCGGATATCGAGCGGGAGTTTGGAGAGGATGTGGCACATCTGGTTGACGGTGTGACCAAACTCGATGATCTTCAGCTGGCAGCCAGCGTCGGTGCGGACAAGGCTTCCGACAGAGCTGAGATGCAGGCGGAGAATCTGCGTAAGATGTTCCTTGCGATGGCCAAGGACATAAGGGTCATAATCATCAAACTGGCAGACAGATTGCATAATATGCGTACTCTTAAGCATATGCCGGTAGAGAAACAGCAGCGTATAGCAAGAGAGACCTTGGATATATACAGTCCAATCGCACAGAGACTCGGTATATCCAGGATCAAGGTGGAACTTGATGATCTCAGTCTTAAATACCTCCAGCCGGATATATATTATGATCTGGTGGATAAGATCGCGATACGTAAGAGCGAACGTGAGAAATATATCGAAGGAATAGTGCTTAAAGTGAAACAGCACATAGATGATGCCGGCATAAAGGCAGAGGTTGACGGCAGGATCAAGCATTTCTTCTCGATATATAAAAAGATGAAGAATCAAAATAAGACGCTTGAGGAGATATATGACCTCTTCGCAGTGCGTATAATAGTCGATTCGGTTAAGGACTGCTATGCGGCGCTTGGTGTCATACACGAATTATATACTCCGATTCCCGGCCGATTCAAGGATTATATTGCGATGCCAAAGGCCAATATGTATCAGTCCATACATACGACGCTTATAGGAGAGTCGGGGCAGCCTTTTGAGATACAGATACGCACGTGGGAGATGCACAAGGCTGCTGAGTACGGTATTGCAGCTCACTGGAAGTACAAGGAAGCTTCAGACGGTAAAAAGGGCAATTTCGGAGAAGAAGAGAAGCTTACATGGCTTAGACAGATCCTTGAGTGGCAGAGAGACATGTCGGATAACAAGGAGTTCATGCAACTTCTAAAAAGTGATCTTGACCTGTTTTCTGACAGTGTATACTGCTTCACGCCCACGGGAGAAGTCAAGAATCTCCCTGCGGGAAGTACGCCTATAGATTTTGCATATGCGATCCACAGTGCCGTGGGTAATAAGATGGTCGGAGCCAGAGTCAACGGAAGGCTCGTGACGATCGATTATGTGATACAGAATGGCGATAAGATAGAGATCATCACATCTCAGAATTCAAAGGGACCGAGTCGCGATTGGCTTGCGGTGGCTAAGTCTACTCAGGCCAAGAATAAGATCAATCAGTGGTTTAAGGCAGAGCGCAAGGAAGATAATGTCATAAAGGGCAAGGAACTCCTTATCTCATATTGCAAGGCCCACGGATATGATGCCAATGAACTGAAAAAGCCGGCCTATGAAGATCGTATCATGCGTAAATACGGATTCCATGATTGGGAGAGTGTGCTCGCTGCCATAGGACACGGTGCCTTAAAAGAAGGTCAGATAGTCAACCGCATGATGGAGATGTACCTCGAAGATCACAAGAAAGATGTGACTGACGAGGAGATGGCCGAGATCATCGCTGACGCTGCATCCAAAGCTAAAAAAAGTAATGACAAGAATAGCAACGGTATCATAGTCAAAGGTGTTCATGATGTATCCGTCAGATTTTCCAAGTGCTGTAATCCTCTTCCGGGAGATGAGATCATAGGCTTTGTCACAAGAGGACGCGGAATATCCATACATCGTAATGACTGCGTGAATATCTTGAGTCTTTCCGATATTGAAAGAGCGAGACTTATAGATGCTGAATGGCAGGATGGCGAGGATGAAGTGGATGGCATCTATCAGGCAGAGATCGTTATCTATGCCAACAACCGTACGGGACTATTGGTTGATGTATCAAGGACTTTGACTGAGAAGAATATCAATATCACATCAGTTAATACAAGGGTGAGCAAACAGGGTGTATGTACCATGATGCTCTCTTTCGAGACCACAGGCAGGGAACAGCTTAACAAAGTGATCGAGAAACTGGGTACCATTGAAGGCGTGATAGATATAGAGCGTCGTTTATAAATATTTTTATAAAAAAGGAGAAAAATGACTGACATAAAGATAGGTCGCATCGTATTAAGTATATGTACGACGAATTGTTATTTCGTATATCATGAAGGACAGAGTGACTGTATAGTGATCGATCCCGCAGACAGGGGAGATTATATCTATGAGGCACTTAAGAGTAAGGGATTCAAAGTTACGCATATCCTGCTTACTCACGGACATTTTGATCATATATGGGGATGTTCCAAGTTAAGAAGTCTTACAAGCGCTCAGGTATATGCGCTTGACGCC
>JAILKC010000152.1 GCA_024694055.1 Lachnospiraceae bacterium
CATAAGGCAGGTTGCATCACCTAGGGTGGTAACTCACTACGAGATTCCACAAAGATTTCGCTTCGCTCATCTTTGTAGAATCTCTACGTTCGCAAGGGCTCCGCCCTTGACCCAATCGGTGCGCAAAAAGCGCGCCCCTTAATGCCATACCTCCCCCGGCCTGTTAACCCCGAGCTTTCGGGGGGCCTCATTATCCTTCCCATCTCCTTCTCTCCAACCGACTCCATTCCTTACGAAGCCGCCGCGGTAAGCGGCACTGAATCCTAACTAAGTTCGTTAAACTGGCAGTTTTTCAAATTCTTCAGAGCGCTCCCGCGGCGAATGAATCGCCGCTTCGCTGAAGACTGCTCGGCGCAAGCACCGCCGCTTTTCTTATCTACAGGTCGCGTAGATAATAAGAAGAGACCCAACGAAGTGTCGTTGGATCTCCTCTATACTTTAGAACGCCCTGTATTCGATTTTCGTAACAGCGGCGGCACTTTTCCTCGCCGCGGGTCTTCAAAACGTTCACAGGACGTTTTTTCGACCATTCGAAAAACTCTACAAAGTTTAACGAATAGTTATAGTGAAAAACCATGTATATATATATAACAAGCTCAGACTTTACGCATGGATATATTAGCACTACCGCATACAGGACATATCATGGGAAACGATGATTCAAAAATATGACCATTTTCACATTGAAATGAATGTGATTCAATAGTGTTTTCAGAAAGATCATCGCCTCCCGAGGCCATACTAAGCTCATTTTCATCAAGCATATTATCTAACATATCTTTGTTCATATATCCCCCTATTATTTGAAATATATATGTGTTGAAATTAAAAATCTGCTTGTGTCAATTTATTTCTATTAATGTGCCTCAAAATATAAGGATCGAGAAACCAACTTGATTGGAATCTCGATCCTTGAATATGCGTCAGTTTTTATCGCTTTGCCAGTTCCTCGGTGATTTCATCCCATGTAATACCGCGTTCCGCCATAAGAACCATCATATGAT
Organism: Lachnospiraceae bacterium; assembly: GCA_024694055.1. Taxonomy (GTDB): domain Bacteria; phylum Bacillota; class Clostridia; order Lachnospirales; family Lachnospiraceae; genus Colinaster. The sequence goes on from JAILKC010000152.1 coordinate 1,005, forward strand.
ACAGGAAATCACTTATCTCGTATTTTACTTCGTTCGGATTGGGATTCTTGGCCGCTATGACGATCTCCGTAGCCTCTTCACCGAGCTTTTTGAGTATTTTATCAAGTCCTTTGTCAAACAGATAATTCGTATATGAGCCTTCCTTGGGATTAACCTTGCGATCCAGGATCACATCCATCACATCAGTGAATACCTTAAGCGGATTGGCCCCTCTGGCTGTCTCTTTTTCATATATGTTCGTGTAAAAACATGAGCGATTGCCTGTATGACAGGCCACGCCGATCTGTTCTACCTTTGCAAGCAGTGTATCCTTGTCACAGTCAACATATAAAGACTTAAGATTTTGGAAATGACCGCTCTCCTCTCCTTTTTCCCACTGTTTATGACGGCTTCTGCTGTAATAATGCATACGCCCGGTCTTAAGAGTCTCATTATAAGCCTCTTCATTCATATAGGCGACCATAAGGACTTCATCACTCTTATAATCCTGCACAACAACAGGAACAAGTCCGTCTGTTGCATCTGTGATCTTTTTAAGATCTGCCCACGAATTGACCATAACTGCGCTATCCGAAAGCTCCGTATAAAGTCCTTTTTCCTTGAGCTTATTCTTGATCGCTTCGATATTGGCAAGATCATGACCGATGACATCTCCGCTTATTCCGGCAAGATTATCAGACTTACATATCTTTACTATCTTCTTAAGCTCCTCATCGGGAATACCGTTATCATCCACTGCATCATCATCGGGGATAAGTGCTATAATGGGTAGTTTAATCGCCTTGCATGCGTCAGTCACACTTGTATATGTCATAAATAATATCTCTGACACATAATCTTCAAGCAGTTTCTTATTCTCAATAAGACTTACCAGATTGGCCACGGATGCAAAAAGCTTATCTTCACCGAATCTTTTCGATACTTCCTCGGTAAGCGCAATATTGTCGGGCTTGCTGTAGTTAAGTCCTGCCTTGGTACAACCTGCATACAGAAGCTTTTTGATATCCTCACTTCTCTTGACATTGCCGGCACCATATACAGGAACACTGACAGCTTCACATATGGCCTTGATCATATCAAGTGCCTCGTCATGCTCATGATCATCAGCCGAAAGATCCATGATAAGTATTCCGTCAGCGCCTTTATCGACATATTGTCTGGCCAGATCTACAGGATCGGTGCTGAGCACCCTGGTATCATCATAGGAACGGATAGCAATCTTATTAAAAAGGAAAATGCAAGGTAATAGTCTTTTGTTCATCATAATACACCCTTCGTGCTGGGAACGCCTTTTATTCTGGGATCGATCGTGGTAGCCTCATCAAGCGCCTTTGCAAAGGCTTTAAACATCGCCTCAGCAATGTGATGAGCATTCTTGCCTGCAAGAACTTTGATATGTATATTCATCATTGCACTGTAGGATACAGCCATGAAGAATTCCTTGATAAGCTGTGTATCAAGTTCTCCTACCATCGGAACATCGAAATCATAATCAAAAGCAAGATACGGTCTTCCGCTTAAGTCAAGCGCACACAGAACAAGCGCATCATCCATGGGTAAAACATAATTACCGAATCGTCTGATACCATCCTTCTCGCCAAGTGCCTGTCTGATAGCCTCGCCAAGTACAATGCCTGTATCCTCTACCGTATGATGTCCGTCCACCTCGATATCACCATCACACTTACAGTTCATATCAAACAGACCGTGCTTGGTAAAAGCTCCCAACATATGATTGAAGAATCCGATGCCGGTATCAATGGTGGCATTACCTTCTCCATCGATATTAAGTTCAAGCGATATCTGTGTCTCTTTGGTATCTCTTGTGATATTGGCAAGTCTCTCCATATTGCTCCCTCCTTAGATAATATATTATTTAAATCTTACTTTTATAGAATTGGCATGCGCCGTAAGTTTTTCCTGTTTTGCAAAATACTCGATCTTTTCATGTACTGCCTCAAGACCTGCTTTTGAATATGAAATAAGCGAAGTTTTCTTGGTAAATTCATCCACATTAAGCGGCGAGAAGAATCTTGCAGTACCATTTGTCGGAAGTATGTGATTGGGACCGGCAAAATAGTCACCCAAAGGCTCGCTTGAATAAGGTCCAATAAATATGGCTCCCGCATTACGGATCTTGGTCATTATCTCATAGGCATCCTTTGTCTGAATCTCCAAGTGTTCCGAAGCAATATCATTGGCGGCATCAATTAGTTCGTCCATAGACTTACCTACGAGAATATAGCCGTAATTATCTAGCGATTTTGTAATGATATCATTGCGATCAAGCGTCTTAAGGAATTCATCAATCTCTGCAGAAACCTTCCCTGCAAAATCTTCGCTGTCTGTCAAAAGTATGGCGCTTGCAAGTTCATCATGCTCAGCCTGGCTTAAAAGATCTGCAGCTACATATCTTGGATCGGCTGTATCATCAGCTATAACAAGGATCTCACTTGGGCCTGCTATGGAATCGATACCTACCATACCAAAACAAGCCTTTTTGGCTAACGCAACAAATATATTGCCGGGTCCGGTAATCTTACACACCTTCTTAATGGAATCGGTTCCGTAAGCCATGGCAGCTACTGCCTGTGCTCCACCCACTTTTATTATCTCATCGGCTCCGGCAATATCAGCGGCCACAAGTGTGATCGGATTGACCTTGCCTGATTCGGCCATGGCAGGAGTCGCAAGTACGATCCTCTTGACTCCGGCTACCTTGGCAGGAATGATATTCATAAGAACCGATGACGGATAATAAGCCTTGCCGCCGGGTGCGTAGCATCCGACGCTGTCTATCGGGAGAATACGCTGACCCAATATAGATCCGTCTTCTTTGGTGACGATCCAGCTGTCCCTTTTCTGTCTGATATGAAAATCCCTTATATTATCTGCCGCTTCTTTAAGGACCTCTATAAACTTTGGGTCCACTTCATCGTATGCAGCCTTGATCTCGTCGGATGTAACTTTTAATCCCCCGGCGGTCGCATCCCATCTGTCGAACTTGGTAGTATATTCGCATACGGCTTCATCGCCACGAGCTTTAACATCATCCACAATGGACTTTACAGTCTGCTCATATTCTTCATATTGTGAGGGACTGCGCTTAAGCAGACTGCCAAGTATGTCAGCCTTGGTCTCCTCATTTAGCTTTAAAATTCTCATTTATCTCTAACTCCTTCAGTTTTTCAATAATGTCCTTGATCTTATATGCCTTAAGCTGCATGCTTACCTGATTGACAACCATACGTGCGGACAAAGGACATATCTCCTCAAGTATCTCAAGACCGTTTTCTCTTAAGGTAGAACCTGTTTCCACGATATCAACTATCACATCACCAAGTCCTATGATCGGTCCCAATTCCACAGAACCGTTAAGTTTGATAAGATCAACGGTCTGATGCTTCTTATTATGGAAGTAATCACGTGCGATCGTGGGATATTTGGTACATACCCTTATTTTTTCATTGGTCTGAAGCAACTTACCGGCACTCTTCGGTCCGCATACACACATCCTGCACTTGCCAAATCCCAGGTCAAGTACTTCGTATATACGCCTGTTTTCTTCTATGATAGTGTCCTTGCCAACAACACCGATGTCGGCCACGCCGCTTTCTACATATGTAGGAACATCAGGCCCCTTTGCAAGGAAAAAGCGTATCTTATGCTCATCATTGACAAATACAAGCTTTCTTGTATCCTTATCCTTTACTTCTTCGCATGATATACCGATCTTCTCAAGCATCTGAAGTGTCTTGTCTGCGAGTCTTCCCTTGGTCAGTGCAAAAGTAAGGTAATTGTCTCTTATATCATCTTCAGGTGCTCTAACAGCCTGGAGCAGATCGTCAATAACTATCACAAAGCCCATAGCCGGAGAATCCTTGCCAAATTCTCTTAAAAGATTGTCATACCTCCCGCCCTTGGCCACACAATCGCCAACACCTGACATATATGCCTTAAATACTACGCCGGTGTAATATCCGTATTTGCTCAACATGCTCAGGTCAAAATAGACTTTGTCTCCAAGGCCTTCGGTCTCCAGGGCCTCATATATCCTCTTAAGTCTGTCTATCGCTCTTAAAGAAGTCTTGTTATATACAAGTTTCTTGGCACTGTCCAAGACGAGTTCTCCACCTATGAGCTGCTCAAGTTGCATGATACGCTCAATACGATCCCTTTTAAGGGGCTGACCGTTTATCACAAGATTCTCAAGAAACTGTCTGGCTGCAACAAAGTTCTTATTCTTTACAAAATCACGTAAAGTGAGTTCAGAAGCTTTATCAAGTCCGAATTCTTCACACAAGCCGCTGAAAAAATCAATATGCGACAAGATAACAACAGCCTTCTTATCACTTACACCCGACAGTGTCTTGATAGCAAGCTTGATCACTTCCACATCAGCGGCTACCGAGCCATCTCCTATCATATCCACGCCCATCTGCGTAGTCTCACGCAGTTTGCCCTGCATCTGGGATGTCTGAGAGAATGTATTGCCCTTATATGTAAGTTTTAAAACATCATCGTCCTTCGTAAAATACTTGGCCGCACATCTGGCGATAGAGGGCGTGAAATCCGATCTGAGTACAACCGTCTCTCCATCAAGATCTGTAAATCTGTACAGATCCCTGCCGGGGGTCGTGCTTATATCCGAGCCAAACAGGTCATAATATTCAAAAGACGGTGTCTGAATGCCCTGATAACGCGCTTCTTTGAATATGCGCGCAACCGTATCCTCTATTCTGCATTTATCATCATATTCTCCGTTATATATGTCTCTCACGCCGTCAGGCGTATGTAACAGATTTTTCATTTTTATTCTCCATCTGCAATGTACTTTATCGCGGTAACGTGATAATCTGATATCATGATGAATTATATATTATATTTATTTTTCTGTCAATATATACAATTTATGATTCCGGCCTTAGATTAATATCTTTCTGAATGTAGTCAAGATAAGGAATGATAGGACCGTTGACATCTTCGATAAAGAAGTCGGGATCAAGCTCATCGATTGCAAAGCTCTTGCGGCCTCCATCAAAGGCCCTCTTTTCAAAAACTTCGTATTCAGACAGCCGCAGATAATAAAATCTGTCACTGCCGGTAAAGTGAATAAGAAAGAAGGCAATCCCTTCCTGCTTCTCAAAGGCCTGCATGAATATCACCTGATGTTCATGTATATTGGCGAGCGTAAATCTGTCAGTCGCACATTCTTTGGCATCAAAGCATATCGGAATGCCCTGGGCGACTCCTATATAATCAACCGTACTCTTCTTGTCAAAATACGCAAGTTTGATCTGCTTGGTTGAATGATCCATATCTATGGGAGTAATGGGTGTCGGAATCTTCTGTATAAGAGCAAGGTCCTCAGAGGCGTAAAGATTATTGGTGGTTCCGATCATCTCTTCAAGTACCGATCCTCTTAAGCCTCTACTCTTCCACGTAGCCATTATTCTCCACCTTTATCTGATCTATTCCGAGTCTGTTGTACCATTCGCGAGGTATCTCAGTCTCAAAATATGCCTGTTCCAACCCAAGTTTCTCG
>JAILKC010000161.1 GCA_024694055.1 Lachnospiraceae bacterium
ATAGCCATGGCGAGACAGGGCGGTATAGGTATCATCCACAAGAATATGAGTATAGAAGAACAGGCGGATGAGGTAGATAAGGTTAAGCGTTCTGAGAACGGTGTCATCACCGATCCGTTTTCTTTAAGCCCGGAGCATACACTGAAGGATGCCGATGAGCTCATGGGCAAGTTCCGTATATCAGGTGTTCCGATCACCGAGGGCAGAAAGTTAGTCGGAATAATCACCAACAGAGATCTCAAGTTCGAGACGGATTTTTCCAAGAAGATAAAGGAATCTATGACCAGTGAGAATCTTATCACTGCCAAGGAAGGTATCACTCTTGACGAAGCCAAGGATATACTGGCCAAGGCCCGTAAGGAAAAGCTTCCTATAGTTGATGATGATTTTAATTTAAAGGGTCTGATCACCATAAAGGATATTGAGAAGACGATCAAGTATCCTTTGTCAGCCAAGGACGAGCAGGGCAGACTGCTTTGCGGTGCGGCTATAGGTATCACGGCCAATGTACTTGAGCGCGTGGAGGCACTCAGGGATGCAAAGGTGGATGTTGTAGTTCTTGATTCGGCTCACGGACATTCGGAGAATGTGATCAAGTGTCTTAAGATGATAAAAGAGAAATATCCTGATCTGCAGGTTATAGCAGGAAATGTGGCTACGGGTGAGGGAACCAGAGCTCTTATCGAGGCCGGTGCCGATGCGGTTAAAGTGGGTATGGGTCCCGGATCGATCTGTACCACCAGAGTGGTGGCAGGAATAGGTGTGCCTCAGATATCCGCTGTAATGGATTCGTATGAAGTGGCCAAGGAATATGGCGTTCCGATCATTGCCGACGGTGGTATCAAGTATTCCGGAGATATCACAAAGGCTATCGCGGCAGGCGCCAATGTATGTATGATGGGCAGCATGTTTGCGGGATGCGAGGAAAGCCCCGGAGCATTCGAGCTTTATCAGGGACGAAAGTACAAAGTATACAGAGGTATGGGCTCGATCGCAGGCATGGAGAACGGCAGCAAGGACAGATATTTCCAGGCAAACGCCAAGAAACTCGTACCTGAAGGTGTGGAAGGAAGAGTTGCATATAAGGGATTGGTGGAAGATACCGTGTTCCAGTTACTGGGCGGTCTGAGAAGCGGTATGGGATACTGTGGAGTGCAGAGCATAGATGAACTTAAGCAAAACGGCAGATTTGTCAAGATAACAGCGGCTTCACTTAAGGAATCTCATCCTCATGATATTCAGATCACTAAGGAAGCAACCAACTACAGCGTGGATGCATAATGATATACACAAAGGTTTGATGAGTTCTGATCGGCATAAGAGGTGGTCATGACAAAAGAGGCTTTGACATTATTAACTGAAGACAGCAGGGTAGCGGGCTTTTTTGAAAAATTCAGTTCGGCTATAAGGATATATATATGCAGCTATGACGATGCGGGTAGAATGATCAATGATTTTACCGGAAGCGAGGCTGAGAGAAGTGTGCTGCATAAGTATATCTCTGACGATATGCTGCAGGAACTGTATGCAAGACTTACTATAGACAGTATTGAAGATCAGATACTTGAAGATGTGCAGGGCGGTCATTTGAAACTTGGTGCGGTAGCGCTTGAGTTTGAAGGACATTGCAAAGAAGTGTGGTTTTTTGCGGGCGTTATTGATGATGCGGGAAACGGTGATTTTCCGGAGGATCTCAGATCGCTTGGCAAGCACCTCGGTGCAAAAGATTTTATAAATGCGGTCGATGCGTTAAGAGAGATAGGTGATTACAGAGTAAGTGCGGAGATGTCGCTCGCCATGTATGAGGAAAAAAGCAGAAGATCCCTCTTTTCGGCACATGAGATGGCAGAGAGCCTTAAGAGGGTAGAAGCTTTTACCGAGATACTCAAATATCTGGACAGTGATAAGAGTACGGAATCCGTCATGAGCGATTTTTTGCGTATCACATCGGAGTATCTGGAAGTTCCGCAGGCAGACATTTTCAAGGTAAAAGAGCGTCAGAGCGGGGATTTGATGGATATCCTTGCAACATATCTTGCAGATGGTGACGAGTCTGTATATGACGGTACCAGCGATCTGCCGAAGTTTGATTTTATTGAGGGAAAAAAGACCATCATACTCTCAACGGGTTCGACATTGCTCGGCAATGTGGACGAGAGGATAACGGATTCGGGCATAAAAGCGCTTGTATCCATGCCTGTTACCATAGGGCAGACCACCAATATGTATGCGGTATATTTGGAGAACAGGCGTGATCGCAGCTGGCAGATAAGCGAATTGCAGCTTTTAAGTGATGCTGTGAGGGTTCTTCAGAATATACTTGAAAAACGAGTTCAGAAGAATTCGATCCTAAGCTCATATGCGTCCCTTGAGCAGGTGCTTGAGCATGTGGGTTGTGCCATTATAGTCAACGATGTGGCAAAAAAAGAGACTCTGTTCAGCAATAAGGCCATGCAATCCGTATTCCCTGAGGGTACTGTAAGTGAAGAACTTCAGGATATCATATGGGACAGGAATAGCGATACTCAGAGCGTGCTTGAGTACTATGACTATGACAGAGATTCGTGGTATGAGATACATCATAGCAACATCAGTTGGGTAGACGGCAGACCTGTGGCGTTGTATGCCATATATGATGTTACGGATAAGAAGATATATCAGCGTAAGATAGAGCAGCAGGCCTACACGGATTTCCTGACGGGGTTGCTCAATCGTCTGTGCTGTGAGAGAGATCTTGCACGTATCATAGATGAAAGCAAGAAGCATAACAGCATGGGTGCGCTTCTGTACATAGATCTTGATGATTTCAAGCATATAAACGACGGCCTCGGACATCAGTACGGCGATGTGCTCCTTAAGGACATATCGGCCGCGATGAAGAGCGTAAAAGGTATAGAGGACAATTGCTACAGAATGGGTGGAGATGAGTTCGTCATCATTATCCCGCCCAGGAGTTTCCCAAGATATGATGAGATCGTAGAGAATATCAAGGGTATATTTGCCAAGCCGTTCTATCTTAAGGACGGAGAATATTACTGTACAATGAGTATGGGTATCGTCACGTTCCCGGATGAAGGGGAAAATGTCGAGGAACTGGTCAGAAAGGCCGACATAGCCATGTACAGTGC
>JAILKC010000010.1 GCA_024694055.1 Lachnospiraceae bacterium
TTTTCAGACGAAAAAAAGACGCTCTCTCCGGAATTCTCTGTTTTCCGAAAAAAGCGTCTTTCTATACTCTCTTTATTCAATTCATAGCTTTTGACATCAAAAAAAGTTGAAAATTGATGTCAAATTGATGTCAAACCAACATCTTTAAGCTCTTAAGCCCAGTGTTTATGCGGCTTCCAGCCTACCCTATCAACCAATCGTACATCTCCTGGTACTTCTCTGCAGAAGTATACCATGAGAAATTCGCAGCCATGCCACGGTCAATGATCTTGTTCCATTCACGCTTCTTATCGTAATAGATGTGCTCTGCATAACGGATGGTACGAAGCATCTCGTGGGCGTTGTAGTTGGTGAATGAGAAGCCCGTACCGGTACTCTCATATTCGTTGTAAGGTTCTACGGTATCCTTAAGTCCGCCCGTCTCGCGTACGATGGGCACAGTACCATAGCGAAGTGCCATAAGCTGTGACAGTCCGCACGGCTCGAAGAGCGAAGGCATAAGGAATGCATCACAAGCGGCATATATCTTATGCGAAAGCTCATCTGAGTAGAATATATTGCCGCTGACCTTATCGCCGTACTTCCAGTCGAAGTGACGGAACATGTTCTCGTATCTCTCCTCACCCGTACCAAGAACTACTATCTGTACCTTATCCTGACACAGCTCATCCATGACATAGGCGATCAGATCAAATCCTTTCTGATCGGTCAGACGTGACACGATACCTATCATCATGGTGCCGGCGTCCTTGGTTAGGCCCAGCTCCTCCTGGAGCTTGAGTTTATTCTTCACCTTCTCCTTACGGAAATTAATGGCATTGTACTTCTGTGCGATAAACTTATCGGTCTCAGGGTTAAACTCATCATAATCTATTCCGTTCACGATACCCCTTAAAGAACCGGCTCTCGCATTGAGCAGACCATCAAGCCCCTCTCCGTAGAATGCCGTCTTGATCTCCTCGGCATATGAATCACTGACTGTGGTGATCGCATCGGCATATACTATGCCACCTTTAAGCAGGTTGGCATCTTTGTATGCCTCAAGCTTGTCCGGTGCAAAATAATAGTCCGATAATCCCGTGATATCCTTGACCTCTTTGACACTCCATTTGCCCTGGAACTTGAGGTTATGTATGGTCATCACGGTCTTGATACCCTGATAGAACTGCCCCTCGCCGAATCTCTCATGCAGATATACGGGGATCAGTCCTGTCTGCCAGTCATGGCAGTGTATAAGATCCGGTCTGAAATCTATTAATGGCAAAGATGATAGCACTGCTCTGCAGAAAAACGCATACTTCTCTATCTCCCACAGCGGATCGTCACAGTATGGCTTCGGTCCGCCGAAATACCCTTCGTTATCTATGAAGTAATACTTGATCCCATCATACTCGGCTTCCAATATGCCCACATATACACTTCTCCAGTTGAAGTCCATGTAGAAGCTCTGTCTGAATGTCAACATGTCCTTGAATTCCTGCTTCATGCATGTATACTTGGGCAGTATCACTCTTATGTCATAATACTTCTTATCGATACATTTGGGCAGCGATCCGACTACGTCCGCCAGGCCACCCGTCTTGATAAATGGAACACCTTCCGATGCAACAAATAAGATATTCTTCATGTGCAACCTCCGCAATGTAGTATATCAAAACCACGTATATTTTATCACTTTTCGGCACTTTTTATCAATTCCCTGGCATTCTCTATACCGGCCTGTGTTAATTCGCCTCCGGACAAAAGTCTTGCTATCTCCTCGACCTTTTCTTCCTTTGCCAGTTCTCTGATATCAGTGATCGTACTGTCACATTCCGTGCGCTTTTCGATCAGATAATGCTCATCAGCTCTTGCTGCGATCTGAGGCAGATGAGTTATCGCGATGACCTGATGTGAGCGTGAAAGCTCCTTCATGCTTCCCGATACGTTCCATGCCGTCTTGCCGCTTATTCCCGCGTCGATCTCATCGAATACGAGTGTCTCAACTGCATCCTTACCTGCTGTCGCTTCCTTAAGCGCAAGCATGAATCTCGAGAGTTCTCCTCCGCTGGCTACCTTACTGAGTGACTTTAAAGGCTCGCCGAGATTGAATGAGACGAGTATGTCGACCTCATCATAGCCAAGCGAATTTATATGATCATCATCCTTTTCTACCGGTATGTCTAAGGATACATTGTCAAAAGATAAAGCCTTAAGTCTCTCTGACAGATCGACACACATGTCCTTAGCCGTGGCGACTCTTATATCATGCAGATTTGACGCCGTATCATATGCCTTCTTTCTGGCAGCTTCCGTCTTCATGGTCAGTTCGGATATATAGGCCTCCATATTGTCCATTTTGTCAAGATATTCTGCCCTGTCCTGCCCATATTTAAGGACAGCCTCTATACTGTCGCCGTACTTATTCTTCAGATGATTGATGGTATCCAACCTGTTCTCGGTCTCTCTGAATTCCGCTTCTGAGAACTCCATGTCATCGGCATATCTGCCGATATCACGCAAGAGTCCATCCATCATATCCTCTGCGGTAGACAGTCTCACTGCTATATCACTGACATCAGTGTCATATCCTGTCACCGAGTTAAGTTCTCTAAGCGCCGATCCTATCATGGCTACGGCACCCTGATCTCTGTCAAGTGCCTGTGAAGCCTTGGACAAACTCTCCGCTATTCGGTCCATATTCTTCATGACACGATAGCGCTCTTCGAGTTCCTCATCTTCACCGATCTTTAAGCACGCGCCTTCTATCTCTTCGAGTTCGAATCTGGCCAAAGCAATCTCTTTTTCCTTATTGCCCTCTGCATCTCCTGCCGCGTCAAGTTCATCGCGAAGGCGCTTGTATTCCGCATAATCCCTGCACATGGCTTCCTTCATATCCTGCAGGTTCTCCGGACCGTATTCGTCAAGGATATCTCGGTAATTGCGCACATCCAGAAGATCTTTGGTATCATTCTGACCGTGTATGTCTATAAGCAGTGCAGCAAGGCGCTTAAGATCTCTGCCCGAGATCGTCTCACCGTTACACTTGGCCACACTCCTGCCTTCCATGAGTCTTCTGGATATATATATGCTTCCGTCCGGTTCCGTAGGCAGATCGAGTTCTTTCATACACTCGATCACTTCTTTTTTGTCGCTTATAAAAGTGAGCTCTATAAGGGCATATTCTGCCCCCGTCCTGATCACATCTCTGCCTGCCCTTTCTCCGAGAGCAAGCCTTATAGACCCCAGTATGATAGACTTACCGGCGCCTGTCTCTCCCGTAAGGATATTAAGCCCCTTACCAAGCTCTATCCGGCTCTCCTTTATGAGTGCCAGATTCTTAACACTGATGCTTTCTAACATATAACCTCCGTCCGTGGTCTCTTAATGTATTATTCCCGTACACTCCCACTTGACGGTATCTATAGTAATGTCCTTAGCTTGTCCATCACGACCTTGGTCTCCTCGGTCGTACGTATCGCCACCATTATGGTGTCATCACCCGCTATGGATCCTACTACCTCTTTCATACTCATGGCATCTATTGCTGCCGCAACGGCCATGGCCATACCTGCGACCGTTCTTATCACCAGAATATTCTGTGCATTATCCATGGATAAGAATCCGTCACGTAACACTCTCGCATACTTGGCGGACAGATGTCTGTCATCTCCCTTGATCATCGCGGAATACTTCTGTTTGCCGCCCGCTTTACCGACCTTGCCTATCTTAAGTTCGGTCACATCTCTCGATACGGTAGCCTGAGTCACCTCATATCCTTCGGCTCTTAATAATTCAGATAGTTCTTCCTGCGTGGATATCGGTCTTTCTTCAATTAATTCCAGGATTCTTTTTTGTCTGTCTCTTTTATCTGCTGCCATTATGCATCCCATACCGGCACACGGACTCTATGCCCGTATACGTTTTGTTATACACCTGCCTTGGCTGATATGATCCAGGGTGCAGGCTGGTTCTCAAATACATTTTTGCTCGTAAGCTTTGATACTGCTATCTGTATGACAGTAATGTCATTTATTCCATACTTTTCAAGTATGTCTCTCATGGATGCCGCTGTCTTAAAGTCCAAGGTATAGATCACGAATTCCATGTTGGGATTGATGCCCGTAAGATACTCTAGTTCCTGTTCAAGGCTTGCGGATGCCACTAACATCGTCGTATCCGGAACAGGAAGTTCACCCATGGTATCATCACCCACGTGATCTACTATCTCCACATTGCGCAATCCGAACTGATTGACATTCTCTTCCATTGTCTCACGGTCGCTCTCTTTGTATTCAACAGCGATCACGGTGCCGTCACCGTTTAACATGGCGGCCTCCACTGCTATGGATTCACCGGATATCACGCACAGGTTCTTATTCTCATGTATCTGCATCTTGGCGATGAGCACCGAACGTATCTCACTCCCGACATACTTGACCGAGCCGCTGGCAAACTTCTTATTGTCCATGCCGAACTTGATGGTACTTCTCGCATTGGGATTAAGGACGATCATTCCCGCAGATGCATTGATCCCGCGGTCAATCATATCTGAGACCTTATCTCTTTTGATAGGGCCCTCAGGTTTGGAACCTTCATTGTAGATGATCTCACAGTCGCCAAGGCCCACATCCCACATCTTATAAAAGATATCCTTATTGCCGGCTTCTGTGAAGACTAACACGCATCTGTGTGCTTCAACGGACGGAATCAGATTCTTATTCTTTCTTGTGATGTCAAGCAGTTTGACATGCTCAAGATCTATATTCGTATTCTCTGAAAAATACTGTAACCACGATATGATCTGTTTATTGGAAAATAGATTTTCTGCCATAACTATACCCCCATCAGTCAATTACCGCATTTTGAAAGCAGTTCTTCCCATTTCTTATCCACATATTCCTGAGCCGCCTCTATGGTCCATTCGTTTCCGGGCTTAAAGCAATGTGCGAATCTGCCCTGACGTCTCATGAATTCTTCCACCGGAAGCTTCTTCTTGGGCTCATATGTGAGTCTGTACTCACCTTCCACTACCTCATATAAAGGCCATACACATGTATCTATCGCCGCCTTGCATATCTCAAGCAGATCTTCTGCCGGATACTGCCATCCTCTCGGACACGGTGTCAGAACATTGACAAAAGTGGGGCCCTTTTTATATATGGCTCTGTGGGCTTTCTCGTGGAAATCCTTCATATTGCCAAAAAGTGTGGTCTGTGCTACATACGGAGATCCATGAGCCACCACGATCTGTGTCAGATCCTTCTGCACCTGCTTCTTACCTACGGAATCCGCTCCGACAGGTGTGGTCGTGGCAGATGCAAATCTCGGAGTCGCACTCGATCTCTGTGTACCCGTATTCATATATGCATTATTGTCGTAACAAAAATATGTGAAGTCATGACCTCTCTCCAGCGCCCCCGACAGGGACTGGAATCCGATATCATAGGTTCCGCCGTCTCCGCCTATGGCCAAGATCTTCACATTCTTATCCTCAGGGATGATTCCCTTTCTTTTCATCACATTATAAGCTGCTTCAACACCCGAAGCCGTAGCCGACGCATTCTCGAATGCCGTGTGGATATAGGAATCTTCCCATGCAGTATATGGATACTGAAAAGATGATACCTCCAAGCATCCGGTCGCATTACATATAACGGCCTTATCCTCCGGATCAACCGCTCTCATCATGGCTCTGCAGACTATTCCCGCTCCGCATCCGGCGCAGAGTCTGTGTCCGGCATGAAAGCGTTCCGCTTTATTCATTTCTTCTTTTAAATTGTATGCCATCTTATTTCTCCATCCTCTCGCGCTGTCCGAGATGTACGTACACAGGACCTGTTTCGCCCGTTCTTGCTATATCTGCCAGTCTGTCATATACAGTATATGCAGTATCCACGGTATAGTCTCTTCCACCGAGTCCGTACACTATGTCTATGAGTTTCGGTCTGTTATCCATATTAATGATCGCTCCGGCGGTCTCAGCAAAGAGCGGTCCTCCGCACGCTGAGAAGCCCTCACTTTTATCCATGACAGCCACTGCCTTGCATCCTGAAAGGGCTTTTGCTATCTCTTCAGCCGGGAAAGGCCTGAAGACTCTTACTTTGATAAGTCCGGCCTTTATGCCCTTCGCACGCAGATTATCCACAGCGGCCTTGGCAGTTCCCGCACTCGATCCCATGATCACCATGGCCAGTTCGGCATCATCCATGCGATATTCTTCTATGAGTCCGTATTTTCTTCCGAATGTATTGTAGAAATCCTCAGCCACATCGAGTATCACCTGCTTGGCATTGATCATGGCCTGAGCCTGAGCAACCCTTGCTTCCATGTAATATCCCGATACACCGTAAGGTCCTACTGCAAGAGGATTCTCTGCCTTGAGCAGATAGTTCTCGGGGTGATATTCACCCACAAAACGCTTCACCGCATCGTCATCCTCGAGTTCGATATTCTCTATGGCATGAGATGTGATGAAACCATCTTCACATACCATCAGGGGAAGTCTCACATCCTTATGCTCCGCAATCCTGTGAGCCATAAGATAATTGTCATATACTTCCTGATTGTTCTCTGCATACAGCTGTATGAAGCCCGAATCCCTCTCAGCCATCGAGTCCGAATAGTCGTGATTGATATTGATGGGGCCTGTTAAAGCTCTGCAGGCTACCGCAAGTACTACAGGAAGCCTCAGTGATCCTGCCACATATAAAACTTCGTTCATGAACGAAAGACCTGCTGATGAAGTAGCGGTCACGGCTCTGCAGCCTG
This sequence comes from Lachnospiraceae bacterium, assembly GCA_024694055.1. Classification (GTDB taxonomy): domain Bacteria; phylum Bacillota; class Clostridia; order Lachnospirales; family Lachnospiraceae; genus Colinaster. Next base: position 6,751 of record JAILKC010000010.1, read on the forward strand.
CTGCCTCTGCACCCAGGCATGCGGAAAGCGATGAATGCTCACTCTCCACACATATGAATTCCGTATCCACCCTGCCATCTGCCACGTACTGCGCAAAGTACTGCGGGATCTCCGTGGAGGGCGTTATGGGAAACATTGCAAATACATCGGGATTGATCTGACGCATGGCTGTTGCTATCGCTTCATTACCCGACAGTCTGTCACGTGTACTCATACATTCTCCTTCCATGCGATCGCATCAAACGGACATGCTTTTATACATATTCCGCATCCCTTGCAATGATCGTAATCAAATTCTTCTCTTCTGCCGTCAGTTACGGGTATGCAGGCATCGGGGCAAAAGGGTGCGCATAAAACACACTGTTTGCACTTACTCTCATCCCACACCGGAGTCTTCGATCTCCATTCTCCGGTCTTGGTGAGCCTGCTGGTACCCGGCTCATATATCTCACATCCCACGGTCATATCCTGCCATGCGATATGTTCATTAATATCCTTTGCTTTTGTCATCTTCTCCATCCTTAATCTAATCCGTTACTGTCTCCTGCATGGCCTGTCTCAAACACTTGAGATTGCCCTCTATGACCTGAGGCTTCTTGGCAAATTTGTGTCTGTAGGACTCTTCCATGTCCTTAAGGAACTGTTCCTTTTCCACGCAGCCGCTCACTTCCACAACTGCGGCAAGCATGGGGGTATTGGGGAAGTATGCTCCTAAATTGGCCATGGATATGCGCCTTGCATCTATGGTACATACTTTGCCCTCATAGCCTTTAAGCATGGGTCTTATATCCGCAGGGGACTTGGATGTATTGACTATTATGGCACCGTCCTTTTTAAGTCCTGCCGTTACATCCACACTCTCAAGGAGCGTCTCGTCCACTACTGCCACAAAATCAGGCTCGTATATATTGGAGTGGATCGGACATCTCTCATCGGATATTCTGTTATAAGCCGTGATCGGTGCTCCCGAACGTTCCGGCCCGTACTCCGGAAACGACTGTACATATTGCCCGGCCATGAATGCGGCATCCGCAAGTAACTGGCTGGCAGTCTTGGCACCCTGACCTCCGCGTCCGTGCCATCTGATCTCTATCATACCGTTCTCCTTAAAATATATTTTACCTGCTGCTATTCGAGTTTCTTATTAAGTGTCTGCAGGAAATTGTCTTTGCTTAACTTGATCACCGAACTTGTCGATCCGGATCTGGATATCGTTATCTTATCTCCCGTATGAAGCTTGACCTTATCGCAACCATCCGCCGAAGCTTCGACTTCTATAGATGCGCCCGCCCTTCCGGGTCCGATCTCCACGGTCACCTCATCGTCGGGACTTAAAACTATGCTTCTGATATTGAGCGTATGTGCACATATCGGTGTGAGCACTATGATGTCAGCCTGCGGTTCCACTATGGGACCTCCTGCCGACATGTTATAGCCTGTGGATCCGGTGGGTGTGGCAAGTATCACACCATCGGCTCTGAGTTCACACAGAAAACGATCATTGACGTATATATTGAACTTCATGATCTGAAGTGATCCGCATCTTGTAACCGTTATATCATTGAGTGCCGGAGTGATGTTGGCATTAATGACACCTGTGTCATTTCCTTTTTCATTAATACTTGCCGTAAGCATCATCCTGTTGCTCACCTCGTAATCATCCGTGAGCAGTCTGTCAAGCGAACTCTCTATATTATCGGGATATGCTTCGGCCAAAAAACCAATGGCTCCCAGATTGACACCAAGGATGGGCACGCCGCTTCCGGCACACTCTCTGGCAACCTGCAGAAATGATCCGTCTCCGCCAAGGACTATGATGCCGTCGATACCTTCCGTATCCACTCTGTCATCCTGTCTGCCTTCGACATTTCTCATGGCTGTCTTAACCGTCGCACCTTTGCTCATTAAGTATGACGATATTCTTTCAGTCAGTTTAAGATCATTGTCTTTGCACTTATTGGTCACGATCAAAAAGGATTTCATCTTACTTAGGTCTTCCTCTCTGTTACGAAACTTTACACTTAACCTTTATCACTCCGTCGGATGATCAAGCTTCTCATGCGCTGCAGCTACCGTAGCTGCTATATCTGTATCATGCGGTGTGATATCCGTCCCGGGCTTGGCCATATACAAAAGGTATTCTATATTGCCTTCAGGTCCCCTTATGGGTGAATAATTAAGATCTATAATGGAAAATCCTGTATCTTTTGCGACTTCTATGATCCGCTCTATGACTTCCCTGTGAACTGCAGGATCTCTGACTACGCCTTTTTTGCCTACTTTTTCCCTGCCTGCCTCGAACTGGGGCTTTATAAGCGTCACCATGGTGGCATCATCCGATAAGATGCCGAAAGCTACCGGCAATATCTTGTCAAGGGATATAAAAGACACGTCGCAGCTGGCAAAATTCACGGTGTCGGGGATGGATGAAGGCTCCAGATATCTGAAATTGGTCTTCTCCATGCAGACAACGCGCTCGTCATTGCGAAGTTTCCAGTCAAGCTGCCCATGACCCACGTCTATGGAATAGACTTTTGATGCGCCGTTTTGCAGCATACAGTCTGTAAATCCGCCTGTGGAGGCACCTATGTCCATGCAGATCCTGCCCGTAAGATCAAGGTTAAATACCTCTACTGCTCGTTCAAGTTTAAGTCCGCCACGGCTGACGTAAGGCAGTGTATTGCCTCTTACTTCAACATTTGCTTCCTCTGCATCAAATGTCGATCCGGCTTTGTCTTCCTTCTGCCCGTCCACATAGACAAGTCCCGCCATGATCACGGCCTTGGCCTTCTCTCTTGATGGCGCCAGTCCCTTTTGTACGAGCAATACATCCAATCTTTCTTTCATCTATCTTCTCTTGATCGCAGCCACCACTCTGTCGGCTACGCTTGCTGCGTCTATTCCTATCTCCTGCTTAAGAAGATCCACGCTTCCGTGCTCAACATATTCATCGGGGATGGCTATCGGCAGCACTTTAAGTGAGTAGTTCTTCTCCTTCACGTACTCGATCACCTTCTCACCGTATCCGCCGCTGGCCACATTCTCTTCCATTGTGACTATAAGCGAATGTTTGGCTGCAAGCCTGTCGATCACGTCGGTATCTATGGGCTTCACAAATCTTGCATTGACAAGACTCACTTTGTAGCCCTTTTCTTTTAATATCTCACGAGCATCCACTGCCGTGGCTACCATGCTTCCCACAGCCAGTAATGCGATATCTTTCTCCTCGTATATGGTCTCGGACACTCCCATCTTAATGGGATCCCTGTGCTCCTTAAGGCCGTCATATGCCGTACCTCTCGGATATCTGATTGCTATGGGCACACCGCTGTCCACTGCATACTTAAGCATGTCGGACAGTTCCCACTTATTCTTCGGAGCCATGATATGCATGCCCGGTATACAAGACAGATATGACAGGTCGAATATGCCCTGATGAGTCTCTCCGTCGCTTCCTACAAGTCCCGCCCTGTCTATGGCAAATACTACCGGAAGATTCTGTATACATACATCATGCAGTATCTGATCGTAAGCTCTCTGTAAAAAAGAACTGTATACAGCCACTATCGGGATCAGCCCTCCGGCTGCCAGTCCTGCCGCAAAAGTGACCGCATGCTGTTCTGCTATGCCCACATCAAAGAATCTGTCGGGATATACATTCTTAAATCTCTTAAGTCCCGTACCCTCAGACATGGCTGCGGTAATTGCCACAACCTTTTCATTACGGGCACCGAGCTTAAACATCACTGTAGAGAATATATCTGTGTAATTGGGTTTTTCCTTCTTACGTGTAGGAAGTCCCGTCTCTATCTCGAAAGGTTCTGCTCCGTGGAATCTGGCGGGATGCTTGATGGCAGGCTCATAACCCCTCCCTTTTTGTGTGATCACATGTACAAGCACCGCTTTATTGACGCGCTTGGCTTCATTAAGTACCTTGACCATGGCATCCACGTCATGACCGTCTACGGGTCCGAGATATGTGATACCCATATCCTCAAAGAACATCCCCGGGACTACCATGGACTTGATCACATTCTTGGTCTTTCGTACGGCTCCGATAATGGCATTGCCGTGCGGTTTATCAAGCATTGAATAATATATATTGTCCCTAAGATTGATGTATCCCGTCTTGGTACGTATATTGTTGAGGTATTTGCTGACACCGCCCACATTCTCGGATATGGACATATTGTTGTCATTGAGTACTATTATAAAATTGGAGCTAAGCTTGGCACAGTTATTAAGTGCCTCATATGCCATACCGCCCGTGAGCGAACCGTCTCCGATCACGGATACTATGGTATTGTCACCGCCCACAAGTTCTCTTGCTTTAACAAGGCCCAAACCTGCTGATATCGATGTGGAAGAATGACCCGTATCAAATGCATCGCAGTCACTCTCCTTACGCTTCGGGAATCCGCTCATACCGTGGTATTTGCGCAGACTTTCAAAGCCATCACGTCTGCCCGTAAGCAGCTTATGTGTATATGACTGATGGCCTACATCCCATATGATCTTGTCATCAGGAAGATTAAGCGATATGTGCAGGGCCATGGTAAGCTCCACGGCTCCGAGATTCGACCCCAGATGTCCGCCCGATACGGATATCTTCTCTATCAGAAACTGTCTTATCTCTGCTGCAAGGGCATCATAATCCTTCTTGTCTATATTCTTTATATCGTTAGGTGCACTGATGCGTTCCAAAAACATATATATTCCTTATTCCCGGGCAGATCCGCCTGCAAAGTCCGTATATCATACCGGGATGTCTCTTATCATTTCTTACGGTCTATCATGCCAAGTAATAACTGTTCCAAAAAGGGATTCTCTGCTTCAAGCGTATGAAGAAGTATGGTTGCTTCCTTGGACAGGGCTTCAACATCGGCTTTTGACTGCTCTAACCCATGAAGTGACACATATGTCACTTTGTGATTGCGTTCATCACTTCCGATAGGCTTGCCCAGTTCCTTAAAATCTCCCGTGACATCAAGTATGTCATCCTGTATCTGGAATGCTATTCCTACGTTACGCGCTATTCTTTCAAGTGTGTTGACCTGTATCGTATCTGCTCCCGCAAGTATGCCGCCTATCATCATGGAAGCTTCTATAAGAGCAGCTGTCTTATTGACATGAATATACTCGATCAGATCCTCCGTCACCTCGGACGGTTCCTTATTCTCTGCCTCCACATCTGCCGTCTGACCGCCTATCATACCGTTGATACCGCTCTTATTGAAGAGCACTCTCATGGCTTTGCCGATCCTTGCCGGATCTATATCGCTGTCCAGAGCGCCAAGTGCGGTCTCTGCCGCATAGTTAAGCAAAGCATCACCGGCAAGCACGGCCATATTCTCACCGTATACCGTATGAGTGGTCTTACGTCCGCGTCTGTATTCATCATCATCCATGCAGGGAAGATCATCATGCACAAGAGAATAAGTGTGGATCATCTCTATGGCAGCCATGAAATATTCCACTCCTTCGCCTTCTCCTCCGAACATTTTGTATGTCTCACTCATGAGCAACGGACGTATCCTCTTGCCGCCGCTTGCGATACTGTACTTCATCGCATCTATGACTGTAGCCTGATAGTCCTCTTCTTCGGGCATAAAACTCTCTATGATCGCGTCTATCTCCGCTGTCTTCCTCTTTATCTCTTCCGCCATGTTCATATGCATATATTCCCCTTATTCTCCATCCATATCCGGAAATCTCTCCGTAGTACCGTCCTCATTAATTTTCAGGACTTCCTTTTCTACATGATCTATGGATTCATTGCAGTTCTTTACTATTCCTATCCCCTGTTTGTATAATGCAAAAGACTCTTCCAAAGTCGCTTCACCGGTCTCAAGCTTCTCTATGATCTCATCGAGCATGTCCATCTTCTGATCCAGAGACAGTTTATTAAGTTCGGCTTCTTCATTCTTCTTAGGCATATATTCCTCCATCGGTCGTATGTAAGTGCCCTTACTTTTAAGAGTCAGCTTGTCTGCTCACGGCATCAACGGTCGCATCTATCTGCCCGTCTCTTACATATACCTTTATCCTTTCACCGCTTTTTACTCTGTCCACGCTGCTTACGCGTCTTCCTTCAGAATCTTCCGTGTATGAATATCCCTGTGAAAGTTTTAGTAACGGTGATACGCCGTTAAGTCTTTCGGCTGCCACCGACATTCTCTTTTTATTTTCGGCCAAAGCCTTATCCATCGCGTTCTGCAGTCTGTCCGTAGCGAGAGCCGATCTGTGTCTGTATGTATTGATGCGGGACTGCGGGCTTAAGAGATTAAGCTTATCTGCCCGGGCTCTTATACTGTTCTTCTCACGTTCAATGGCATATCCAATGGCTCTGTCAAGGGTCTTTTTTGATCCTTCAAGATAATTGTCGTATGCTATCCTGTCTATCGTAGCAAGTACTGCCGCTGCAGTGGGTGTCTCTGCCCTTACGTCTGCAACAAAATCGGCGATAGTCGTATCCGTCTCATGTCCCACGGCGGATATGACAGGTGTGTCACAATCAAATATCGCCTGTGCGACTTCCTCTTCATTAAATGCCCACAGATCTTCGAGTGAGCCGCCGCCTCTTCCTACTATGATGACATCGACCCCTGCCTTGTCGAGTAACTTTATACCCCGCACAATACTCGGTACCGCCGACTGTCCCTGAACTATTGCAGGAAATAAGAGTATCTGTACGTAAGGATCTCTACCCTTGGCTACGCTTATGATATCTCTTACGGCTGCTCCGGTCGGTGCCGTCACAACACCTATGACCCTCGGTGATGAGGGAAGCGGTTTCTTGTATTCCTCGGCAAAAAGGCCACGCTCTTCCAGTTCTTCCTTAAGCTTTAAGAAACGTTCATACAGTTCACCTAAACCGTCCCGCCTGATTCGGTTACAGTACAGCTGGTATCTTCCGTCGCGTTCATATACGTCCACTTTTCCGTCGCATATGACCTGCATACCCTCTGTTAAGGAAAAAGATAAGCCTCTGCGATTACCTGCGAACATCACACAGGACATCACACCAGACCTATCTTTAAGCGTGAAATAAATATGTCCCGAGGAATGATACTTGCAGTTGCTCACCTCGCCCTTAACGGACACGGCGTGCAACAGATAATCCTGCGTGAACATATTCTTGATATATGTATTGATCTGACTGACTGTATATACACTATCCGGCATATCTCACCTGTCAATTGACTGCTTAGGCGTCCTTTTTAATAAAGTTGCTCAGAACACCGTTGACAAAGCTGTAAGACTCATCCTGTCCGAACTTCTTGGCAAGCTCCACCGCTTCATTGATGGCCACTCCCTCAGGTACATCAGGATCATATAACATCTCATATACCGCGAGTCTTATGATGGTCAGATCGACCTTGCTCATACGGGTCGTCGTCCATCCCTTGGTCCGCTCATTGACAGCCTTATCTATATCTTCAAGCTTGGCAACTATACTGTCGTACTTGCTCTTGATATATTCTTCATCTGCAGGCTCCGCTTCGACATCATCAGTCTCAAAGAAAAGTCTGCACTGTTCATCCATCTCATCCAGGCTATTAAATTCTACACGAAACAAGAGCTTAAATATCTGCTCTCTTAACTTTCTTCTGGTCATAAGTATCCGATCAGTCTTTTCTCATATCCACGCCTGCGACACGGATATTAACATCCGTAACCTCAAGGCCGGTCATATTCTCTATGGTAGTCTTAACCTTATCCTGAACCTTGGCGCAGGTATCGGGTATATTGTATCCGTAGTCCATGGTAAGAGCCAACTCTGCCTTGACCTTGCCGTCTTCAATATCAGTTCTGACACCCTTGGTCAGGCTCTTGTATCCCACCTTGCTCATGAGCTCATTGGTGATGTTACCGGCCATGGCCGATACACCGTCCACCTCTGTAGCAGCAAGTCCGGCAATGATAGCCACTACGTCATCAGCGATCTGTACTGAGCCCAATGCTCCACTGTCCTGCAGTGTGTACTCCTTGTTATCCTTGTCCATAATACTCTCCATTGATCTGTTAATTAGGCGATAGGATGAACCACTTGGTATTCCCGTCGTTCTGCGATCAGGAACCTCTTTGGTATGCTCAACCTTTATCGCTCATTATACCACATCTAACGCTTTAATGCGAACACTAACTTATTGGCTGTGGGATTATATGAATAGGCCACATCTTTGTTATTTCGGATAAAATCAAATATGTGCTGATTGTCTATAAGTTCCGTATATACCTGCTTATATACCACTTCATCCGAACACTTGATGGTCACCGTCTGTTCTCCGCGCGCCATTGCATTATCAAAAGCCGCTCTTAACTGATCGGTATTGTATGACAGGAAATACAGCCCTTCTTTGACATAGTAATTGTCATTAAGTGACGTGCAATCCGGCATATCCACCGGTACCTCCAGCGCATGCGTGAGTGATATCTCACGATACGGCACCAACAGATAGTCATAGTTGATCTTCGATGCCACTTCTCCGTTGCCTTCCTCTCCGCTTAGGATAAAGGAAGCATCTCCCCATGTAACATCCACATAGTACCATTCTCCGTCTGCCATCACCACATTCCAGGCATGCCGCTCTCCTCCGGTCACATAGCCTGTGGCAAGCGTACACTGCATCCCCATGCTGTTAAGCAGAAGTTGCATCGTCTTGGCATAGCCCTGACACACGGATCTGCCGTTTAAAAGCACCGAGATGATATTCTGATTGTCCTCGGCATTCAGATCATATTCCGTATTATAGATCAAAACATCGTATATATATTTGATCTTCTCATAATCAGACCAGTCCGCGTATACATTGCCAAGTATCGCCTGTATGGCACTATGAAGATCGCCGTTTATGGCGGATACCTCTTCAGCCGAATAAATATAGCTCGGTGAAAAGAGAATGCGCTTTATCGTGTCGCCCACCGTATATTTCGTATACTTGTAGCCGTTCACGTAGAATATCTCGGGATGATCCATCATGACACAGTTAAAGACCCTGTCAAGGACCTCCGGATCGGTAGTCGGTACCACTGCTTCATGCTTATAATCCGTGGTAATGGTATACAGCGAATCATAGAGTTTTTTCTCGGAATCATTCAACTTACCATAAGCATATGAGAACTCGTCATGAGTCTGCGCGTCGGATACTTCCTGTTCTTCCTGATTCTTGATATCCTGTTCGAGCTCTACGCTCCACTGCTTCTCGGAAGACTCTACTATCGTATCATTCCTTGAATCCTGAGGCGGATTATTATTGGTCCTCTCCACGGTAGGCTCCTCCACCACACTCTTTGTAGGTATGGCAGGACTTGCTATGGGTGTCACCTCAATAACTGCCGTCATCTGACTTATATCTTCTGCCGGCCTGTTGTATTCAATTAACATATGCGCCAGGAGTCCCAACAGTATGGCTGACGATACTCCGAGCACTGCTAACAGCTTTTTCATTAATCCGTTCCGAATTCGGTAAGTTCCAGTCCTTCGTTACGATCCAAGGTCATGCCCACGCTCCATGCATTGACAAAGAGCAAAAGAGGCCTTCCCTTAAGATCCTTGATCTTCTTCATATCGCTTGTACCGGTGATCTTGTCTATGTCGATATCCTTGTTCATGATCCAACGGATATGTTCATACGGCAAGGGTTCCAAACGTATGTCCACATTATACTCGTTCTCAAGTCTGTATTTCAACACGTCAAACTGCAATACGCCCACTACTCCGACTATTATCTCTTCAAGTCCCGTATTGTATTCCTGGAATATCTGGATCGCACCCTCTTTGGCGATCTGTTCGATACCTTTGACAAACTGCTTACGCTTCATGGTGTCGATCTGCTTGACTCTGGCAAAATGCTCCGGAGCGAAAGTAGGTATACCCTCATACACGATATTTTCTGAAGGCGCGCACACAGTGTCTCCTATGGAGAATATGCCCGGATCGAACACACCTATGATATCTCCGGCATAAGCTTCGTCCAGTATCTTTCTGGAATCCGCCATTATCTGCTGAGGCTGAGACAGTCTTAATGTCCTGCCACCCTGAATATGCTTTACTTCCTTGGAAGCCTCAAACTTTCCGCTGCATATGCGCATGAATGCGATCCTGTCTCTGTGCGCCTTGTTCATATTGGCCTGTATCTTAAAAACAAAGGCACTGAAACCGTGTTTGACCGGATCTATCAGCTCTTCCCCGCTCTTTCTCGGAAGCGGAGTCGTAGTCATCTTAAGGAAATACTGCAAAAATACTTCCACACCGAAATTGGTCAAAGCAGAGCCGAAGAATACCGGTGTAAGCTTACCTTCTCTTACTCGTTCCAGATCATATTCGGCACTTGCTCCGTCAAGCAGTTCTATCTCATCTTTTAAGATATCATGCCTTTCCTGTCCTATGGCATTAATGACACTTGTGTCATCATCTATCGATATAACGGTTGTCTCACCTTCCTTTGTACCCTTTTCGGTATCGGAATAAGTGATAACTTCCTTAGTCTGTCTGTCATATACGCCTTTAAATCCCTTGCCGCAGCCTAAAGGCCAGTTGATCGGGCATGTTGCTATACCCAGTTCCTTCTCGATCTCATCCAAAAGTTCAAATGTATCATTGGCATCCCTGTCAAGCTTGTTGATGAAAGTGAATATCGGTATTCCTCTCATGCCGCAGACTTTAAAAAGCTTCCTGGTCTGAGCCTCAACACCCTTCGAAGCGTCTATCACCATCACTGCCGAATCCGCTGCCATCAGGGTACGATAAGTATCTTCCGAAAAATCCTGATGTCCCGGGGTATCCAGTATATTGATATGATATCCGTCATACTCAAATTCCAGCACTGACGACGTGACCGAGATACCTCTCTCCTTCTCGATCTCCATCCAGTCGCTGACCGCATGTCTTGCTGTAGCCTTACCCTTAACTGATCCCGCCAGATTGATAGCGCCTCCGTATAACAGGAACTTCTCCGTAAGAGTAGTCTTACCGGCATCGGGATGGCTTATTATGGCGAATGTACGCCTCTTGTTTATCTCTGTTTCAATGTTACCCATATATGTTCCTTTCGGGTTTATTGTTTCCTGAACGAAGCTTCAAATACACAAAAACCCCGGAGCGCACAAAACACTCCGGGGTCGAAAAGTCAATTACTGCTGAGCTACATCCTTCATTGAGAAGCTGATGCGACCCATCTTGTCCTTGCCGAGACATACTACGGTAACTGTGTCACCGAGTGTAAGTACATCCTCTACATGGTTGATACGCTCCTTGGCGATCTTAGAGATATGTACCATGCCTTCCTTGCCGGGTGCGAACTCTATGAATGCACCGAACTCCTTGATGCTTACGACCTTACCTGTAAAGATCTGGCCCTGCTCAAAGTCTGTAACGATAGTCTTGATCATGTCTACAGCCTGAGCCATCTTGTCTGCCTCAGTACCGCATACTGATACGTTACCGTCATCAGTGATATCGATCTTAACACCTGTGCGGGCAATGATCTCATTGATGGTCTTGCCGCGCTGACCCACAACATCACCGATCTTATCGGGATCGATAGAAAGGCTGATGATCTTGGGAGCGAACTCGCCAACTTCTTTTCTGGGCTCTGCTATTGCAGGCTTCATGCAGTTATCCATGATGAAGAGTCTTGCCTCACGACATCTTGCGATGGCACCCTCTACGATAGGTCTTGTAAGACCATGGATCTTGATATCCATCTGAATAGCTGTGATACCTTCTGTAGTACCTGTTACCTTGAAGTCCATGTCGCCGAAGAAGTCCTCAAGACCCTGGATATCGGTAAGGAGAACGAAATCGTCGTCTGTCTCACCTGTAACAAGACCGCAGCCGGCGTTCCTATCAAGAGAATGGTAGCAGGTATCAGCTGCGGT
>JAILKC010000078.1 GCA_024694055.1 Lachnospiraceae bacterium
ACAATCATCAAGTTCAGCCGCTTTTTCGTACCACTCAACCGCTTTATCTATATCCTGCCTGCCGTAATCAGCATATCTGTACATATCCGCTGCATTTTCCATTCCGTGTACATTCCCCATAGAGCCGGCCTTTTCAGCATATTCCAATGCTTTGTCATAATCTTGTTCGACTCCTTCTCCAAAAAAATACAATCGGGTCATTCGATTTATTGACTCAGCATCTCCTAATTGCTCTCCCTTTTCAAAATATTTATTTGCCATCTCGTAGTTTTCAGCTAGTTCAAATGCTAATCCTACATAATCCATATTCTCGGGATTCCAATTTCTGCACAGGTCGCACAATTTCTCTCCATATTCATCAATGATGTCTTCATTTTTCTCAATTCCTTCATATACACCGGTATTGAGATAGCACATGCTCATATATGCGTAACACACCCACTCAGTCTCATCACCGGTCGCAGCAAGTTCAAAGTATTCCATTGACTTTACCGCATCTGCATCAGTTCCATATCCGGATTGATATATATCTCCTAAACCTACATTGGCCTCTATACATCCTTCATCAATTGCTTCTTCATATAGAGCTCTTGCTTTATCAAAATCTTTATCAACGGCTTTTCCTTTCTGATACAACATGCCAAGCCCGATTTTAGCCATGCTGCTTCCAAGTTCTACAGCTTTATCATATGATTCCTTTGCCTTCTCATACTCTTCCGCTCTATCCTGGATCCTGGCAATATAATAAAACGCATCTGCACTGCCAAGATCTGCGGCCTTTTCAAATGCTTCCATCGCTTTATCATTATCGGCAGTTACATCGTTATAACCATAATAATAATTTCTGCCCTCTGTAAGCGCCTCATCTATCACTTCTTCCGGTGATCTGGTCGGCTCTGCTGTGGGTTTAACCACAACCTCTTCCGCCGATTCCGTTGCAGAAATGTCACCTTGAGCATCTGTGGCCTGTGCACCTGAATCCGTTCCACCACAGGCTGATATCATTACTGTTATCACACCTGCCAATATTACCCCTATTGCTTTTCTTTTCATCATAATCTCCTTCAATCAAATGTCTGTGAATTAAGTATTAGCCGTATATGGCTAATGTCCATAATACCATTTTACGGCTAACCTTTCAATATGGATGCATACTGTTGGATTGTTCGTATTAACGTAAAAGGTGTATTGGAATATGATTCGATATGACAGGTTATGGGAAACAATGAAATCAAAAAACATTTCTCAGTATAAGCTGATTAATGAATATCATATAAGTGCAGGGCAACTCTCCAGGCTCCGAGCCAATGCGCCTATCAGTTCTCATACTGTAGATATGCTGTGCGAGATTCTGGATTGCAATGTAGAAGATATCATGACGTTCCATAAATCTGCATCCACGTAATAGTTTTGGTTGCAATTATTTCATCATAGAGATACAATTAATCTATATCGCTACAGCGATATAAATTTTTGTTTTTTATGGAGTCGAATATGCTACTGTACCATGGGTCAGAGAATATCATATATAAACCTGTTTTCGGACAAAGTAATTCCGTCAATGATTACGGCAAAGGTTTTTATTGTACCGAGAATTACGATATTGCCGGAGAATGGGCTTGCAAACGCGAAAGAGACGGTTTTATTAATCAGTACGAGTTCGATGATACCGGTCTTACAGTATGTAATCTGAACAGCCCTGAGTATAGTTTGTTGAATTGGTTGGCTGTCCTTACCCGGTTCAGAGGTTACTGGCAGAAGAATAGTATAGCCGAAAGAGCTAAGGAATTTCTGCAAGAGAATTATTACATTGATCTGTCATCATATGATGTCATCACAGGTTACAGAGCCGACGATTCATACTTTTCATTTGCTCAGGATTTCATAATTGGTGCAATATCTCTGCGTAAGCTTGGAACTGCCATGCATCTGGGTAAACTCGGCGAACAGATTGTTCTTAAAACCGACAAAGCTTTTGAACGTATCTCCTATGTAACAAATGATCCTGCTGAGGCAGAGATATACTATCCCCGTAAGCTCGCTCGCGATCTTGCTGCCAGACGAGCTTATGCAGATACACGATCTTCTGCAGATGATACTGATGATATTTTTATCTTGGATATCTTAAGAGGAAGGGTAAAAGAAGATGACCTGCGCATATAACGAACTATATCTGCCACTTGCACAACGTGTCATGGGTGACATGTTTGATTATGCTGTGAACACACTCTCAATTAAGATAGAAGAGTTCTTTAAAATGTTCTTAGTAAGCGGCATGGCACATCAATTTGAGATAGGTAATCCGACTTACATAGCCGGCAAGAACGGTTGTGAAGTTGCAAGAGAAGTTATCAACGAATGCACTGACCACACTGTAGATACGGAAGATATCATGTATCTGGATAAGTCACCCGAATACTGGATAGGTTGGGCTCTGGCGTACTATCAGTGGTATTCCTCCTTTTCTTACAGATATATTAACAGACATGTGCCTATAGATTCCATGTACGGAATGTATGTGACACTCCACGAAGCAGATATATCATTGTATGTCGATATCATGAATGAAAAATGTCATGATAACAAAGAAAAGTCCATTCTAAAAAGACTTCGCGTCTATGCCGGTTTGTCTCAGAGCAAGTTGGCTGCTGAATCAGGTGTGGCACTAAGACAGATACAGTTATTTGAACAGGGTCAGAGAGATATCAATAAAGCCCAAGTCGGAACAATTCTACAATTATCGCAGGCGCTTCATTGTGATATAGAAGATCTTATTATTCCATAAAAAAGAGAAGCATCCATACGGATGCTTCTCTTTGTATCAAGGCAACGCCGTCAGGCGCTGCTTCCTTTTCCTGTTCCTATTTCGTAAGACGAACAGTTTCTCTGGCTATCGCAAGTTCTTCATTGGTAGGTACGACCATGATCGTAACCTTATCGCCGGGCTTTGAGATGATAACTTCCTCGCCGCGGATGGCATTCTTCTCATCATCTATTGAACATCCGAGGAAAGTAAGATAATCTGTGATCGTCTTACGCATAGAACAGTTATTCTCACCGACACCTGCCGTAAATGCGATAACATCCACGCCACCCATGGCTACTATATATGAACCGATGTATTTGGCTACTCTGTATGCATATGTCTCAAGTGCACCTTCTGCCTTGGTATCGCCCTCTTCCATAGCCTTGGACAGATCTCTGAAATCGCTCGATACTCCGTCTGACAATCCATATACACCAGACTTCTTATTACATATGTTGATGACTTCATCTGCGGTCAGGCCTTCTTTGTCTGCTATAAAGCTTATGATCGCAGGATCGATATCACCTGAACGGGTACCCATGATAAGTCCTTCCAAAGGAGTCATACCCATGGAAGTATCTATCGACTGGCCGTTCTTAACAGCCGATATCGAAGCTCCGTTACCCAAGTGACATACGATGATCTTAAGATCCTTCCTGTCTTTACCAAGTATCTTCGCAGCTCTGTCAGATACGAAATCATGACTCGTTCCATGGAAGCCGTAACGTCTGATCTTATATCTCAGATAATACTTATAGGGAAGTCCGTACATATATGCCTTACGGGGCATGGTCTGATGGAATGCCGTATCAAATACAGCCACCATGGGTACTCCCGGCATTACATCCTTACATGCGTTGATGCCGATTATATTGGCCGGATTATGAAGAGGCGCCAGATCATTACATTCTTCGATAGCATTCATGACTTCATCGTTTATTACAACCGATGAGGCAAATTTCTCACCGCCATGAACCACTCTGTGACCTACCGCATCTATCTCGGATAATGTCTTAATAACACCGACTGATGCATCTGTCAACTTACTGATAACAAGCTTAACTGCATCGGTATGATCCTTCATGGGAATCTCTTCCGTCACTTTATCTCCACCGTCCGGAGTATGAGTGATCGCACTTCCATCTATACCTATTCTCTCGCACAGACCCTTTGCCAGGACCTTCTCAGAATCTGTCTCTATAAGCTGATATTTAAGTGATGAGCTTCCGCAGTTAAGTACAAGTACATTCATTAATCCGTTCTCCTTTTTTGTAGCAACTAATCTATTTGGTCTCTCTAATTTTGATGTTCAGCTGTGCATAATAGTAGTTCTTTACCTGAGTCTGCTCGGGATTGCTTAAGTAATTAAACATAAGCTCTAAAGATCTTGATCCCTGCCACATGGGTTCCTGGCATATGGTAGCCGTGATGATACCTTTATCCAACATATCAACCGTTGTAGGAACATCATCATGTGTAATAACGCGTATATCACGTCCTACACCGATCTCCTGAATCGCTTTACATCCACCGTATACGCCTGCTGCCGTAAAGTACAGCCCGTTTATCTCCGGGTGGTTACGCAACATATCGCTGACTATATCATAACTCTTAAGATCGTCATCATAATTCTCTTCAACGCTTATGATATTAAAACGGCTGTCTTCAGACAGTCTGTCTTTGAATCCGGCTTCTCTCTGCGAGTGGCACAGGATATTTCTGTCTCCGAGAATGATTCCTATATTGACCTTATCATGCGTCATAAGCTGCATGAGCGCACCTGCTGCCGAACCGGAATTTAAATAGTCGCTGCCGACATACGCTATTCTGTTGACATTCTCTGCGTCAGAATTGACGGTAATAACAGGAATTCCATCTGCGATCAGACCATTAAGCTTCTCACATACCTTGGCATCATTATACGGAGTGATGATGATACCCTGAACTCCTTCATCAAGACAGGCTTCAATAGCTGAAAGCTGCGCTGCGGGATGATATGCTACACGCTTAACTGTAACCTCACATCCAAAGAATGCAAGTTCATCAGCCTTTTCCAAGAAACCCTCGATAACTTTGTCAAAGAACGGATTCTTGCGGCTGAAGACGATGATACCTATGCGATATTTCTTCTTCTGTGCAGCCAAAGCCATGCCCGCCTTATTGGGCTTGTAACCAAGCTGCTTGGCTATGGCTCTTACCCTTTCAGCAGTCTCTTCGCTTACTCCGTCTCTGTTGTTAAGTACCCTGTCTACCGTGCCTCTCGACACTCCGGACAGTCTCGCTATCTCTTTAATAGTGGTCATAATTCTTCTCCGTTGTTATGTTAACCACTCCCCTCAGATTCTGTAGCTTCTTTCAAAATATGCGCGATTTAGTAAGCGCGTCCCCAATAGACCATCTTCTTTGCCGGACGGCCACAGCATACACAGGTATCTGCTATCTGCTCCTGTTCAAAAGGCATACATCTGCTCGTAGCAGACATCGTCTCTTTGATCTTATCTTCACATGCCTGATCGCCGCACCACATAGCCTTAACAAATCCCGGTGTAGTGTCTAAGATCTTCTGCATCTCATCCAGAGTCTTTGCCGTGTAGGTATGAGCGTCTCTGTGAGCACGTGCTCTTTCAAGCATATCCTTCTGTATGGTATCAAGAAGTTCTGATACCTTTGCTTCAAGCTCATCAAGAGAGCACTCGATCTTCTCGCCATTATCTCGTCTTCCCAAAACGCACTTACCGGCTTCAATATCCTTGGGACCGATCTCTACTCTTAACGGAATGCCGCGCATCTCCTGCTCAGAGAATTTCCATCCGGGAGACTTATCCGTATCATCAAGCTTAACTCTTACGCCTGCCTTCTTAAGACGGTCACGTAATGAAGCGGCAGTATCCAGGACTCCTTCTTTTTTCTGCTGGATGGGTATGATCATGACCTGAACGGGTGCTACCTTAGGCGGCAGTACAAGTCCCGAATTATCTCCGTGAACCATGATCATCGCTCCGATGAGTCTGGTAGTAGTGCCCCATGAGGTCTGATGTACGTACTTAAGTGTATTGTCCTTGTCTGCAAACTGGATACCAAAGGCCTTTGCAAATCCGTCGCCGAAATTGTGGCTTGTTCCGGACTGAAGTGCCTTACCGTCATGCATAAGCGCTTCTATCGTGTAAGTAGCCTCTGCACCGGCAAATTTCTCCTTATCTGTCTTACGACCCTTGATAACAGGAATCGCCAGTACCTGCTCACAGAAGTCAGCATATACATTGAGCATCTGGATCGTACGCTCTTCGGCTTCTTTAGCAGTTGCATGCGCCGTATGACCTTCCTGCCACAAAAACTCACGGCTTCGAAGGAACGGCCTTGTCTCCTTTTCCCATCTGACCACCGAACACCACTGATTGTAGAGCTTCGGCAGATCTCTGTAGGACTGTATATCATTCTTGTAAAAATCACAGAACAGAGTCTCAGAAGTAGGACGTACACACATCCTCTCCTGAAGCGGAGCATTGCCTCCATGTGTAACCCACGCAACTTCGGGAGCAAATCCCTCCACATGATCTTTCTCTTTATTGAGCAGACTCTCAGGTATAAACATAGGCAGGTATACATTCTCTACACCGGTCTCTTTAAACCTTGCATCCATCTGCGACTGGATCAGTTCCCAAATAGCATATCCGGCAGGCTTAAATACCATACATCCCTTAACGGAAGTATAGTCCATAAGCTCAGCTTTCTTGACCACATCCGTATACCATTGCGCAAAATCTTCTTCCATTGATGTAATAGCTTCTACCAACTTCTTGTCAGCCATTGTCGTATGTTCCTCCAAACAGTTAAACTATTAACATTTGATCTCTAAATATCCAAGCAACTTGCTCGTATCATAGCTTGTCATTATATCAAGATTGGGGTCATAGTATTTGCCATCATAATACACAAGATAATGACAGAATCGACCCATTTTTTCCATGAGTATCGCGCATTTGGGCAATACCACATCGCGGCCTTCCGTATATATGATTATGTCGGAATGATCGATACCGTAGTAATTAAGCGCAGATATCATCCTGCCCATTGTAGCCTGCCACTCTCTGCAGTCCATTACGGTGATGACTTCGGCAAGCGTCACTCCAGCGAGCATCGCTACACAGCACTGTCCGCACAGTCCGTCATCTTCCTGCATGATAACCTGCATGGAATCTATCTTCCTTATGGGATTATCAAAGCTGTATGGACTATTCTGATCCATCTTGATAAGCGACTTATGTATCTGCATCAGGATCTTATGCTTCACCCCCTGCTCAACGCTCGCAAGTGTTGAATTCTCTCCGGGGACCTTGATCACATACAGACCCTTCTCCTTGGGCCATAACTCACAATCTATTATCGTATTGTCGATGACAATATTGGCTTCGATCACATCTCTTTGTCTGCAGACTTCCCATATATTGAATGGGATATTGATCGAATATCCGTCATCTTCCTTCTCAACCTTGGATTCAAAGAAATATCTCATGAACTACCTCCGAAAATATTACTATTCCGTATTTTACCACAATATGCGCTTTCTTATCACTATATTTCTCACTCTTTTGTGCTCTTTTTTTAATACAAGGAGCAAGAATTGCATGATTCACTGCCATAATTTAGGCTTTTACACACATTACACGCAGTTGGTGGTATAATATTTATAAGGGTAAATGTATTGTATTTTGCAAAGGAGGGTAGACTATGAGATGCAGAAGAACACCTATTGAAGCGGACGTATTTGAGTACACGATCGAAAGCGGTCTCGAGGACGGCTGGGAGCCTTTTGCCGATGTAGTGACCAAGATGTGGATCGTTACCGACAGACTTATCAAAGTCACCAGAGACAACGGTACTGTAGTAAGTCCGTATATCAATCACAAGAGAGGACGTACCTTCATCGAAGAGGGCGATTATATCATCATCGATGATGACGGTACCAAGCATGTATGCGGTGCCAATAAGATATTCAAGAGATACGAGCAGGTATAACACATGTCACTTTTAGCAGCATATATGGTTCCACATCCACCCATGATAATTCCCGATGTGGGCAAGGGCAGCGAAAAACAGGTGCAACTGACCATACAGTCATACGAGAGAGTGGCAGATGAGCTCGCCGGACTGTCTCCGGAGACAATCATCATTTCAAGCCCTCATTCGATCATGTACTCGGATTATTTTCATATATCTCCGGGCAGCAAAGCAACGGGGTCATTTAAGGACTTTAATGTTCCGGGTGTGAGTTTCATTGAA
Organism: Lachnospiraceae bacterium; assembly: GCA_024694055.1. GTDB lineage: Bacteria > Bacillota > Clostridia > Lachnospirales > Lachnospiraceae > Colinaster. The sequence continues at coordinate 8,087 of JAILKC010000078.1, forward strand.
GAATACGACACGGAACTTGTTGATGAGATATGTCGTATCGCTGATGCTTCAGACTTCCCTGCAGGTACTCTTGGTGAGAAGAATAAAGCTCTCGATCATGGTACGATGGTTCCGTTATTCTTCATACGGCAAAAACTGCCGGACTGTAAGATCATAAGACTTGGACTGTCAGGACTTCCCCTGACCGACCACTATAAAATGGGCCTTATAATTCAAAAAGCCATCGACAAGATCGGCAGGAAAGTCATATACATCGCCAGCGGTGATCTCTCTCACAAGCTTAAGCCTTACGGGCCCTACGGTTTTTCACCGGAAGGTCCCGAATATGATGCCCGGATAATGGATGTATGTAAAAGGGCTGCGTTCGAAGAACTGTTTGATTTTGAAGAGAGTTTTCTTAACAAAGCTGCTGAATGCGGTCACAGATCATTTGTGATCATGGCAGGAGCTTTGGATGGTCTGTCCGTAAAGGCGACTGAATATTCACATGAAGATGTGACGGGCGTAGGATACGGTATATGCAGCTTTATACCGAAAGACAGAGACGATACAAGACATTTTCTTGACAGATATCTTGATACATTAAATAAGACTCTGAATGAAAAAAGATCTGCATCGGACGAATATGTAAAACTTGCAAGAACGACCATTGAAGCATATATCAAAGACCGAAAGATACTGAAGATACCCGATGATATACCTGATAATCTAAAGAACAGAAGGGCCGGGACCTTCGTATCCATTCATAAGCACGGATATCTAAGAGGCTGTATAGGAACGATAGCTCCCACAAAGGATAGCATTGCAGAAGAGATAATAGGCAATGCCATAAGTGCAGCTACAACAGATCCTCGTTTCGACCCGATAACAGTCGATGAACTTCCATGGCTGGATATCAATGTGGATATTTTGGGAGAACCTGAAGATATTGATTCGCCGGATCAGCTCGATGTCAAAAAATATGGAGTAATAGTAAGTTGCGGTTATAAGAGAGGTCTGCTCCTTCCTGATCTTGACGGTGTGGATACCGTCGATCAGCAGATATCCATAGCCAGACAAAAAGGCGGTATAGGAGAACATGAGCCTTATACTCTTCAAAGATTTGAGGTAGTAAGACATGTCTAGATGCACGGTATGTTTCAGACATTGTGATATTCCCGAGGGAGGAACGGGATTCTGTGGCGGCAGAAGCTGTCAGGACGGTAAAATATATGCATCCAATTACGGCAGGATCACTTCTTTAGCTCTTGATCCCATAGAGAAAAAGCCTCTTAACAGGTTTCATCCGGGCAGTAAGATCATATCTGCAGGAAGTTTCGGCTGTAATCTCAGATGTCCATTTTGTCAAAACAGTGAGATCTCATGGTCTGACCGTATTAGTTCCTGGCCCAACGAAGCAGAATACATAAGTCCGGAAGAGCTTACGGATATCGCTGTCAGATACCGAGATAAAGGCAATATAGGTATTGCCTTTACATATAATGAACCTCTTATAGGCTATGAATATGTACGTGATACAGCAAAGCTGGTACATAAAGAGGGAATGTACAATGTACTGGTCACCAATGGAACGGCAGAACTTTCCGTTTTGGAAGAACTCAGTCCACACATTGATGCAATGAATATAGATCTTAAGGGATATGATCCGCAGTACTATGACAATACCTTGGGCGGATGCAGGGATATGGTATTTGCTTTTATTAAAGAGGCTGCCAAAGTCTGTCACGTAGAACTGACTACTCTTATAGTCACCGGTGAAAATGATTCTGAAGATGAGATTAGGCAGATATCCGAATGGATAGCTGACTTAGATGCCAATATTCCTTTACATATATCAAGATTCTTCCCCTGTTTTCATATGACCGACAGAACTCCTACAGATATCGGGACTGTCTACCGACTGACAGATATCGCTAAGGAGAAACTGCGTTACGTCTATCCGGGGAACGTATAAGCATCTCTATATACTATGGAGTCCCATAGTGTAATCTCAGTTTTGCAAAAAAATCTTCTAAGATATATCTTGAATCCACATCCTTATATATTCTTATGACAGGATTATCACTCTTATAGACCGATGCTGTATCATCCGCTATAAAAGGTGCCGGTTCATCGACATGTCTGCCACATTCAGGATTAAGTGCTATCGCTATGGCAGGAGAATCTCCAAGCGACCAACTCTCTCCCTGTGTCCACCATGCCTCTTTTGACATGTTGTATGACACAAGATTCTCATACAGATGCCGTCCGATATCTCCGCATGGCTTGACCTTAAGTTCAAGTTCTGCTATGCCTGTCGTAATCGTGGTATATACATCCGACGGAACCAGCCATACATCCGCTCCACTCTGTAAGACTTCATTGGCTGCAGTGATATCATTACCGGAATTAAACTCTTTAAACGGAGCCTTTCTGTCACCTGCTCCATGAGTCCCTATCCATACCATCGTCATACGCCCAATGATATCCGGACATTGTCTGATGGCCATTGCCACATTGGTTATCGCACCCTGACACAGAATGAATAACGGTCTGTCATCTTCCTTCATGGCTTCTTTAATGATAAAATCAACGCCTTTGGAGATTTCGCTGCATTTATCAACCGGTCCCATCTGTCCGAGATACGCAGGTATGTCAGAATCCATCAGCCTGAGAATTGTCTTTATCTCTTCAAGACTTCTCTCTACGGACCCTTCTTCGGCAAAATGTTCTGCTACAATACCTTTTATGATAAGCTTTGGACTTAACATGCCTTGTACTATGGCAAAAGGGTCATCTGCTTCACATGCCGCATCTGTATCTATGATCACTCGTATCTTTTTCTCATCAGGAATATCAAACATGTCTATCTGTCCTTATATTTCATCAAAGCTGCTATGATCTCAAATGTGGAATTATCAGGATCTCTCCTGTTAACAATACCAAAGTTTTCTCCGCTTCCGTTGAATTCGTTATTATCCCACCATATTACAGGAATACCTCTGGATCTGGCTGTTGCCGTAAAATAGGCGGCATAGTCTACTCTGTCCTTAAGATTGCCCTCTTTATTACGGGCACCGAACTCACCTATGATCACCGGTATTCCCTTATAGATGTATTCTGTATAGAGCTTGCTCATGAATACATCTATATCACTTGTCGATGACTTATCAGTATAGTCAAAGGTCTTAACACCTGGATATTCCAAAGCAAAATTATACGGAGTATATGCATGGATCGACAATATGATACGATTATCATATCCTCCATTGTCCTTAGGAAGCTTAAACCATGGATTAAATGCTCCGCCTACTGATGCAGTGTATCCCGGACACATCAGATATCTTGACGCATTATTGCCTCCAAGACTTCTGACAGTATCCACAAAAGTCTGATTGAGCTCATTTATACATTCAGCAGCTTCGACACAGTCATCCTTGGCATTATTAAACTCCCACTCATTCTCATGGCCTACAAGTCTCGGCTCATTCATTCCTTCGAATATCAGATGCTCATCTTCATCAGCAAATCTCTCACCTATCTGTGTCCATATCCTGGAAATATAATGCTTGGACTGCTCCAAATGAGCCCTGTCCGGATAGATGCCGACATCTTTTAAATGATTGTCGTGATGTATATCGATAATGACATACATACCTTCATCGAGAGCATAGTGTGCTACATCTTCCACACGATCAAGCCATTGCTCAGATATCTGTACATCATCGGATATGTGATTATGCCATGATACCGGGATACGTATGGTACCAAATCCCAGATCATGTATATACTTTATCAATTCCGGGGTGGTATGAACTCCCTGCCAGTATTCTTCGATCTTCATCTCATCGGAGAATCCGTCATCCTTATAGGCATCAAAAGTATTGCCAAGATTGATACCCACGGCAAGATCATTGATAAAAGAGATCGCTTCATTTTCAGGCAGAATATATTGCTTTGTATCTATGTCAGGGAGCACAATCCCATCTTTAAAAGTATGACCCATATATTCATTGCTGACAGATTCATATGATACATCTTCCTCTGTCTGCTCTTCCTCTTTTATCTCATCATTTTCTTTTACAGCATCTTCTGCGCCGGTAACCTTCGTCAAATCATCACTTATCTCGGAATCTTCAGCAGGCTGTTGTATGTCGGTATTGATATCATTCTCCTGTATTGGTACGACTTTGTTGTCACATCCTGTCAAAAGCGCACATATGCTGATACTTAACAATACCTTAGCAATATTATGACTGTTCACGTTGATTATACCTATATGATCCTGCCAATTCCTATAACAGATCCGTTCCTTCACCCATAACAGCTATATCTACTGCTTTTGCATCTTCCAGATGGAACATCATCATCTTATTTCCTGTCTTATCGTTATAGATCTCCTTAAGATGAGGAGCTCCTTCCAATGCAGCCTCAGCATATTTGGGATCATCCTCAAATACTGCCTTGCCTGTATAACGAAGCCAATGTCCATCCTGCTTGCATGCAGCAATCTCCACCTTGGGATTGGCCTTCATCTGCTTATATACATTTTTAAAATCACCTATACCGAATAACACCTTTCCGTCCATCTCAAGATGAAGTCCCAATGGACGGAGCTTAGGCTGATCACCATCAACCGTAGCCAAAAAGAATACTCCCGCTTCATTCAAAAAATCATTAACCTTGCTCATAAGATCCCTCCATTCTTTAGTTATCTTTATAACGTAACAGTCATCTTCTTATTGCTTACAGGGTGCATAAATGTAAGACTGTATGCACATAAAGAGACTGTTCTTATCTTTTGCTCCCTGCTGTAGGCTATGGACTGCTCAGTACCGTATTTGGTATCTCCGAGTATGGGCATGCCGGCATGAGAAAGCTGCAGTCTTATCTGATGATGTCTTCCGGTAAGCAAACGTATATCCAAAAGACATGTCCTGTCATTCTCTCGGACATCATATCCCGACATCAAACGATATTCCAACTCGGCTAGTTTTGATCCGGTTTCTTCTCCAGAGCATATTCTGCTTGTATTGGCCTTTTTGTCCTGTATCAGATAATCTGTCAGCCTGACAAAAGTATCAGTAATGCTCTTCTTATCGTCTGACAAGTACACAGATGCCCGATATCTTTTCTCCATGATATCCCCGGTCAGCTGTTTTGACAATAAGGAAGCTGTTCTTTGATCTTTGGCCATAAGCACAATGCCCTCAACCGGCTGATCAAGGCGATTGATGATCGCTACATAACCGCCTTTAAGATAGTTTCTAACCTGATTGTACAGATCAAGTTCGCTCACTCTCATGGTCTGTGTGGCGATACCGGCAGGTTTATGCAATACTATGATATGCTCATCCTCAAATAAGATATTCGGTCTGTTCATAACGGACATCCTATGAAAGTGATTTTCCCGATGCTATATGATGCAGGGTCTCAAGTACAAGTTCATACGTACGAGCAACGGAAGGGATATTCATACTCTCGCGGAATGTATGGATCTCTGACAGATTGGGACCTATTGATACACAGTCAAGACCTGGAAGCTTTGCCGCAAAGAAACCGCATTCTACACCTGCATGAACAGCTTCGATGACTGGCTCCTCATGATATTGCGTTATGTAAACCGCCTTCATGGTTTCTCTTAACGGAGAATCTACACGATACTGCCAACCGGGATAATCACCGGCAAATTCAACCGTGCCCCCGATCATATCCATTCCATCCCTAAGTCTGCTCATTAACGCTCGCTTTTCGGATGAAACAGAGCTCCTGACACAGAATGTCAAAACAACCTTTTCCTTATCTGCCACTTCTTTATCAGACAGGGTCTTTAATATCCCCATGTTTAGTGAAGTCTGCACAAGTCCTTCTACATCGGGACTCATACGCTGTATGCCGTTCGGAAGACAGCAAAGCATATATATTACCTTATCAGTACTGTCTTTATCAAAAGCTAAAGCATAGGAAACAGTTTCTTTTACAATGCCTACATTGATATCCGGATCGACAGTGGCATATTCGCCTTTGATATCGCTTAGGAAATCTTTTACCGCCAATGCAGGATCAAATGCCGTATCTTTGATCACAACGGTAGCCTTGGCTGATACAGCTATAGCATTATCCTTGGCTCCGCCTGTTATATCTGCTATACGTATATCCGTTTCATCTCTTAATCTCTGAAGCAAACGACCCAGTAATACAATGGCGTTGGCCCTGTTCTTATGTATCTCTATTCCGGAATGACCACCGATCAATCCATCTACCGTCAATCTGTAGACACTCGAAGACGCTTCCGCCTTAATCAGTTCTCTGCCTACATTGTATGAAGCATTGGCTACCACGCCTCCGGCACAGCTTACCGTAAAGATTCCTTCTGCCTCAGAATCTATATTTAACATTACTCTGCCGGTAATACCTGATACATCTATCGTTGCTGCTCCAAGCATGCCTATTTCTTCATCCACGGTAAAGATGGCTTCAATAGGCGGAAGGCTCTTATCCTCAGATTCAAGCAGTGCCAATGCCATGGCAACCGCTATACCGTCATCACCGCCCAAAGTAGTTCCCTTTGCCTTTATCTCTTCACCGTCTATATACAGATCCAGAGCTTCTTTTGACATATCCTTGGTACATCCGGCTTCTTTTTCACATACCATATCCATATGACCCTGGATAATAACAGCCTTATCACCAAGACCGGCTTTCCATATGATGACATTACCCATCTCATCCTGTCTGTACCTAAGATCATGTTCTTCTGCAAATCTTACCAGATATGCACTTATTTCTTCTGTGTTTCCGGAACCATGCGGTATTCCTGCTATCTCCTCAAAATAGAAGAATACCCTTTCCGGGTTCAACGATTCCAATACTCTCATATCTCATTCCCTCTAAATTTCATTACACTTTGAAGCGGTAACCGACGCCCCATCTGCAGAATCTTTGATTCTGCCGCGCGCGGCTACGCCGCTGCGCATCCATGACCATCAGACCATATGGGGCGATTTAAATATATCTACACTTTGAAGCGGTAACCGACGCCCCATATGGTCTCTATATACTGTGGATTCGAAGTATCTATCTCTATCTTCTCTCTTATCTTTTTGATATGCACGGTAACAGTCGCGATATCTCCGATGGAATCCATATCCCAAATCTCACGAAACAGTTCTTCCTTGCTGTACACGTGATTGGGGTTCTCCGCAAGGAATGTCAACAGATCAAATTCCTTGGTGGTGAACTGCTTCTCCTCACCATCCACATATACACGTCTGGCAGTCTTATCTATCTTGATACCACGGATTTCTATGATATCATTTTGCTTCTGATTGGTAGCCATTAAGCGCTCATATCTGGACAGATGTGCCTTGACTCTGGCCACAAGCTCACTCGGCGAAAAAGGCTTGGTCATATAGTCATCGGCTCCGAGACCAAGACCCCTTATCTTATCTACGTCATCCTTTTTTGCAGAGACCATAAGTATCGGTATCTGCTTCTCTTCTCTAATCTTCCTGCATACCTCAAATCCATCAACACCGGGAAGCATAAGATCCAAAATGATGATATCATAATCTCCCTCAAGCGCCCTGATTAAACCCGAGTCTCCCGATGTCTCGATATCTACCGAAAAATCGCTGAGCTCAAGATAGTCTTTTTCAAGTTCCGCTATCGTCTTTTCATCTTCTATGATCAGTACCTTGCTCATATAAAACCTCCTGTCTGTCTATTCACACTTATCCGCTATGTTCTGTCTACACCAGACATCCGGATCACTCACTTTCCTTTATATCATCTTCGTTCTCTATATATTTGCGAATCACAAAGTGCATGCATGTGCCCTCACCTTCTTTACTTGTGGCCCATATATATCCTCCATGGTCCTCTATTATCTTCTTAACTATCGACAATCCTATACCACTGCCACCCTGAGCGGAATTACGGGATGCATCCGTGCGATAAAATCGTTCAAATATATTGCCAAGATCCTTAGTCGCTATACCTTTTCCGTTATCTTCTATCTCTACCCGGACGCTGTCAACCGCGTCCAAAAGTCTAATATTGATCTCACCCTCCGGTTTGTCCATATACTTGACACTGTTGCCGATAATATTGTCGATGACCTTACGAAGCTGTATGGGATCGGCGATTATTCTCGTGTCGGGACGTAAAAGATTCTCATAGTTAAGTTTGATGTTGCGATTGTCAAGATCGATTCCGACTTCCTCAACACAGTCGGTAAAAAAATCTCCGACATTGATACGATGGAAAGTATAGGGTATTCGATTGTTATCGATCCCCGAATAGTATGTCAGCTCATTAAGCAACCTGTCGAGATCCTTGGTCTTATCATATATGGTACGGATATATCGCTCTCTTTTCTCATCTGTATCTGCCACACCGTCCAATATACCTTCGGCATACCCTTTGATCGAGGTGATGGGCGTCTTAAGATCATGTGTGATATTACTGATAAGTTCCCTGCTTGTAGCCTCATCCTTGATTCTGTCTTCGCTTGCGTCCTTAAGCTTAAGCCTCATATCTTCATAACTTTTGATCAGCTCGGCTATCTCACCTTCAGCAGCAGTAGCATCAAGCACATAGTCAAAGTCGCCTTCCGCGATATGTTCCATTGCCTTATTAAGCTTTTTTATATGGTTAAAAACTCCCTTATTAACCCATGAGGTTAACATAATGTCGAAGATAACCAACACAACTATTAAAACCCAGACCGATTCTACAACCAACTGTCTGGATATTTGAGGATCATCACAGATTACCAAAAAAATGCAGGATGCGATCGCCAGAAATACAGGGATCACCATTAATGACACAAATGTTATTGTAAGTCTCTTCGTAAGATTCATAAATACAGTATACCACCGCGGTTTTTCAGAAAAAAGAATATAATAATAAGGTGTGTATAAAATTTTTGTAAAAACTGTGCCCTGCAAAGCACTTTTTGAAATATATATATGGTATCATTACGATATGAACAAAGAAGATCTTTATAACTATACGGAAGAAATGGTAAAAAGAGCGGGCATTACTGATCCGGACTATACCGACAGTTTTATGACATCTCTTAACGAGCACCCACAGATCAGGGAAGAGTATATTTATTATCTTGAGCACGGTTCATACAACTGCGCTTATACCATAGAAGGATTTTCCGTCGCCGATATCGTTATATGGCAGATGGATCATTTTAAAGCACTTCTTGACGATAAAGTCAGCCAGATTAAAGATAATCCCTATCGCATGACGTTGGAAGGGTTCTTAACAATGATGAAAATGGAAGATGATCCTGATAGATATGTATCAAAGATACGTTCAACCACCGGAACGGATTATTTGGGGAAATACTAAATACGGCACCGTACCATACAGATACGGTGCCGCTTTTATTTCTATCCTGTCTTGTTTACTTAAAATATCTGTTATACAATCCGAGGAATGCCTTGCCATGACGAGCTTCGTCACGAGCCATCTCATGAACCGTATCGTGAATGGCATCAAGACCGGCCTCTTTGGCACGCTTAGCAAGATCAGTCTTGCCTGCCGTAGCTCCGTTCTCGGCTTCAATTCTCATCTCAAGATTCTTCTTGGTAGAATCAGTAATAACTTCTCCCAAAAGTTCTGCAAACTTCGCAGCATGCTCTGCCTCTTCGAATGCAGCCTTCTCCCAATAAGCACCTATCTCAGGATAACCCTCTCTGTAAGCTACTCTTGACATAGCTAAATACATACCTACCTCAGAGCATTCTCCATTAAAATTGGCACGAAGATCATTCAATATATCCTCGCTAACGCCCTTGGCAACACCTACCACATGCTCAGCTGCCCAGGTCATCTCACCTTCCTGCTTGGTGAACTTCTCTGCAGGAGCATTGCAAACCGGACATTTCTCCGGAGGATTGTCGCCTTCGTGTACATAACCGCATACTGAACATACATACTTCATAGTCATAATCTCCTTTACATTCTGTAGAATTGTCTGTTAGTTCCGTTAATTGTATCTTACATTTTGGCCCGGTCTTAGTCAATACTCATATTGTTCAAAACAGGGAACAATCTGCATCAATCATGTCGTTCATCCATATTGGTATACTGTTCACAGAATCTGGCCGAAAAAGAAATCGGTTCACCTGCATCATGCAGATGCGTTGTATCTCCATAACAGGTTACTCTGAAGGATGCTATTCCCTCTCTGCGTTCTTCAGTATATATGGTAGTAACAGATGTAGGAGCTGCAGCCAACCCGTGCCAAAGAGGCATCGGAGATATACCTATCATGTGGCCTATGAGTATGCAACCCACTCCAAAATGACAAAATAAAGCAAGCGTATCATCATTAGGCCTTATGGCCCTATACAGATGTCCGTCACGTTTATATCCGTGTGCTTCAAGCATTTTATCCAAAGCATCCGTAATTTCTGTCGCATATTCTTTCATCCCAACTTCTGCCATAACAGGTTGATCAAACCATTCGTCATAGCGAAAGAATTCCTCATACCTCATCCAGTCCTGGGGCAACCAGTCCCAGCATATCTTCTCTATATCCGGACGATCCGGTCTGTGTATCTGTCTGGCACAAAATTCCCTTAACCAGTCACAGTATGTCGGAGTAATGTTTTTTGCCTTAAGAGTAGGCTCCGCCGTGTCTCTTGCTCTTCCCATGGTGGATACAAAGGCTTCATCTATTCGCTCATGTATCAACCTGTCTGCAAGCAACTTCGCTTCTCTTTTTCCTTTCTCAGTTACTGTGTCATTCTCGTAATCCGGATCTCCATGTCTGATCAGTAATATCCGCATAATATACTTCTTAACCTCTTCTGTGCAGTGTTTCTCTTATTGATACGTACTTGTCCGCCATACATACCACCCATGCTTCGCGTCTCTTGGGAATACGCGTCAGATTGAGCGGCCACATATGACTGTAGATTATATCCTGCTCTTTTCGATCAATATTGAAATGAGTCTTTGCATTACTAAGCGCCTTATCCGCATGATGATATCCATGCAGTTTATCATGGGATGTCGGATCATGCCAGTCATACAGATACAGATCGTGCAACATTGCTCCTCGTAAAAGAGCCTTCTTATCACATTCAGTATGTAACAGACGATCAAGTTTATAGCTGACTCTGGCCACACTTACACAATGCTCATAAGTAGAAGTCGTTCCATGCTGCATGTATTGCTTCATACTAAGAACAGTCGGATCTTTGGTAAGATCTCCCAATATGTGATTGAATGCGCTTCGGTCCTTACTGTTCCATCTGCGCCATTTGGATTCTTTACGCTTTTTTTTACATTTACCCATGCTCATATGATATCACAGATTCTTTAACTCGGTATTACAAAAGCCCGTTCCATATAATGAAACGGGCTTTGATGTCAGATACTAAGCATATGTCAGATTGTGAACATAGCAACATTTTCTCTTAATTCCTCTGCCACGATCTTCAGATTCTCTGCCTGTTCTACAACATTCTCCATGTTGGAATCAAGCATTGAAAGTGATGCACTGGTCTCCTGGGTAGAAGCAGCATTCTCTTCGGATACGGAAGAAAGTGACTCAACCGAATCAAGGATCGAATTCTTGCTTCCGTCAAGAGCCTGAACAAGACTTACAATCTGCTTGTTGCCGATCTCTGTCTCACGAAGCATCGCAAGCATCTCTTCGAATGAAGCACTCATGCTGGTAAGAGCATCTCCTTCTTCTTCGGTAGCTGTCTTGATATCTTCCGTAAGACTCTTGTTCTTCTCCGAAAGATCAGTGATCTGCTTAAGCATGCCTGTTATCTCATTGGCTGCGTCGTTGGATTCTTCAGCAAGATCCTTGATATTATCAGCTACGACTGCGAAGCCCTTGCCGGCCTCACCTGCCCTTGCGGCCTCGATTGAAGCGTTAAGAGCCAAAAGGTTGGTCTGATTGGCTATTGATATGATAAGTTCTGCTGCCTGAGAGATCTGTGCAACAACCGCTGCCGTCTCACCGACAGATTCTGATACCTGCGTAGCTTTCTGTCTTGTATTGGAACCTGATGTCATGAGTTCTGACAACTGACCCTGAACTCTCATAGATTCATTGATAACCGCTGAACCATTCTCCATATTGGAATGAGCTGATTCAAGGACGTTCTCAACTGCATTACCGATATCTATAGTGATATCTGATGTAGACTGTACATCATTGGCCATAGCCGTAGCACCATTGGCAAGATCTGATACTGCCTGGTTGATATCAGCGGTTGCTCTCTGGCTGTCAGAAATCCTGTCCTTAGCCTCTGTAGCACTGTCATCCACACTGTGAGCGCTCTGTATTATCTTCTTTAGAGCCTCATGAAGATTATGTCTCATATTCTCTGCAGACTGAGCCATATTCTTGAATTCCTTAACGGGAGAATCAACATCAAGATGTGTAACAAAGTCACCCGTAGCCATATTGTCGATACTGTCAGCCACTCTCTTAACACCGTCTGTCAAAGCCTTGGCTGTGGCGATCACAAGACCGTAAAGCACTACTATGATTACTATGAAGATGATGCTTACAGTAACAACCTTGCTCTTAATCTCTTTTCTGGCAATTCCTTCTTCGGCATCCGACCATGCCTCAACTATATCGGTCGCATCCGAGATCGCTCCTCTGGCTGCTTCAAATTGCTCATTAAAAGCTGTTATATCTCCTTCATTAGTCTTGAAATTATATGTTCCAAGCCATTCATTATAGATATTATAGAACTCGTCTATACAATCTGCATATGTCTTACCATCCAACAAAGTACCTGTATAAAGTTCGGGAACGGTCTTGGCTATCTCCGAAGCACCATCCACTCTTTCGAGTGTCTGTTCAAGGTTCTCATCATAGATTTCAGATCTTTCCTTGTAAAGAGCCTGCATCGTCTCTTCAGGAAGGCTTCCGTTTGACTGAGATACACTCATATACTGCTGAGCCGCATTCATGGCCTGATAGAAATCTCTGTCAGCATTGACAAGCTTATTGTTGATCTGATACAAAGTATCAAAATACAACGCCTCTGCATCACTGTAGGTAGCGTTCATCTCTTTACCGATGATCACCACTGAGATCACCAGGCAGATAACTACCGGCAATACCAGCAACTGCAATGCAATCATGAATGACATGTTTGTTTTGGAAAATAATTTCTTCATTCCGTTCCCTCCAAACTCATAAGTGGCTTTTTATAACATCCAATTTATTATAATCTCTTAAGAAGTTCCTCCCTCTGAGCTTCGTATCCCGGCTTGCCAAGAAGGGCAAACATATTCTTCTTATAACTCTCCACTCCCGGCTGGTTGAACGGGTTGACACCAAGTACATAACCGCTCACGCCACAGGCAAATTCAAAGAAGTAGAAAAGCTGTCCAAGATAATACTCGTTCATCTCAGGTACCTTGATCATAAAGTTGGGCACCTGACCATCCGTATGAGCGAGAATCGTACCGTTCATGGCTGATTTATTCACAAAATCCACAGTCTTACCTGTGAGATAATTAAGACCGTCAAGATCTACGGGCTCCTCTTCTATAGTGATCTCTTCACGGGAAGTCTCTACATTAATAACAGTCTCAAAGAGGTTCCTGCTGCCATCCTGTATGAACTGACCCATAGAATGAAGATCTGTCGTGAGATCCACGCTGGCAGGGAAGATACCTCTCTGATCTTTGCCCTCTGACTCACCGTAAAGCTGTTTCCACCATTCGGATACATAGTGTACTGCAGGTTCATAATTGGCAAGGATCTCTATTGCCTTACCCTTACGTAACATGATATTACGAAGTGCTGCATATAAAAGCGCATCGTTCTCTTCGTAAGCATTATTCAATGCATACTCTCTGCCCTTGGCTGCGCCCTCCATAAGCTTATCTATATCTGCTCCGCTGACAGCGATAGGCAGAAGACCAACCGCTGTGAGAACCGAGAATCTGCCGCCTATGTCATCCGGTACGACAAATGTCTCATAACCTTCTTCTGTAGCAAGACCCTTAAGTGATCCCTTGGCTCTGTCAGTGGTAGCATATATTCTCTTGGCTGCCTCTGCCTTACCGTACTTCTTCTCCATCATGCCCTTAAGTACTCTGAAAGCGATGGCCGGCTCTGTGGTGGTACCTGACTTACTGATCATATTGATAGAAAAGTCTCTGTCACCGATAACGTCTATAAGATTCTTAAGATATGTAGAGCTGATAGAATTACCTACGAAATATATCTCAGGAGTCTTACGCTGATCCTTGCTTATCATATTGTAAAAGCCATGACGTAAGAACTCTATGGCTGCTCTTGCTCCGAGATATGATCCTCCGATACCTATTACAAGAAGAACCTCCGAGTCACTCTTAATCTTCTCAGCTGCTGCCTTGATACGTGCAAATTCCTCCTTATCATAAGCAATAGGCTGATCGATCCATCCCAAGAAATCATTACCGGGACCTTTCTTGGATACCAGAAGCTCCTTGGCATCCATCACAAGTTTCTTCATG
>JAILKC010000169.1 GCA_024694055.1 Lachnospiraceae bacterium
AAAGGCTTGCCAAAATCAAGTTCAAGATCACCATACTTAAAAGTGGTGGTGCCAAGTACTTCCGAAGCAACATATCTGAACATATTCTCGGTAAGATCCATCATCCCGTAATAGTCCGTATATGCCTGATACAGCTCCATCAGAGTAAACTCCGGATTATGTCTGGTATCAAGTCCCTCATTACGGAATACTCTTCCTATCTCATATACTCTCTCAAGTCCGCCAACGATAAGCCTCTTAAGATAGAGTTCGAGGGATATACGAAGGTTCAGATCCTCATCAAGTGCATTGAAATGTGTCTGGAAAGGTCTTGCGGCAGCACCGCCCGCATTGGCCACGAGCATGGGTGTCTCCACCTCCATAAAGCCCTGTCCGTCAAGATATTTCCTTATTGTAGATATGATCTTGGATCTCTTTACAAATGTGTCCTTCACATCGGGATTCATGATCAGATCCGTATATCTCTGTCTGTAACGAAGATCAGTATTGGTCAGTCCGTGGAACTTCTCAGGCAAAGGCTGTAAGTTCTTGGATAAAAGAGTGGTCTCCGTCGCATGGATTGATATCTCACCCTTCTGTGTACGGAACATATATCCCTTCACACCGATGATATCACCCACATCATACTTCTTAAAATCAGCATAGGGCTCCTCACCCAAAGCATCTCTGGCAACATATACCTGTACATCACCCTTAAGGTCGGATACATTGCAGAATGAAGCCTTACCCATCACGCGCTTAAGCATGATACGGCCTGCTATGCTTACATTGATGGGAGAAGCATCCATGATCGCACGTCTCTCATCGTAATCAGCCGATACGGCAGCTCTTGCTTCCGCTTCGTCCATACCGTCTGTATTAACCGGAGTTCTTCCTGCCAAAAGCTTGGCTTCCAGTTCCTCATACTCTGCTTTTGCGTCGGCAGAATGATGATCCACATCATATTTGGTGATCACAAAAGGATCCTTGCCTGCTGCCTGAAGATTGGCAAGCTTCTCTCTCTTATTCTTTATGATCTGGTTGACATCCTGCGGTGCCTGATTACCCTGTCCGTTACCGCCGTTGTTCTGATTATTCTCTCCCATAATACTCCCGAATAGTCTGTTTCTTAGTTTGACTTCTGTATCTCTAACACCTTGTACTTAAGCACGCCTGCCTGAGTCTCCACCTTGATGGTGTCACCCTTCTTGGCTCCGATCAGTGCTCTGCCCACAGGTGATTCATTTGATATCTTACCCTTAAGCGAATCAGCCTCTGTAGAGCCAACGATCTTGTACTCAAGATCCTCTTTATACTCCATGTCTCTGATCTTCACGCGACTTCCGACACTGATAGTCTCAGTATCCACATCATCCTCATCAATGACTTCCGCATTCTTAAGTATCTTCTCAAGCTCCTCAATACGAGCCTCGATCTCTCTCTGCTCATCCTTGGCTGCATCGTACTCGGCATTCTCCGAAAGGTCACCCTGTGCACGTGCCTCCTTGATCTTGTCAGCAACCTCTCTACGTCTTACGACCTTGAGGTTTTCAAGCTCGGCTTCATAAGCCTTAAGTCCTTCTCCCGTAAGGATATTCTTCTTAGTCTCCATCTACTACACTCCTTATTTGCTATGCTCACTGCGTATAGGCAGCCACTTTTCTTATATAACTAAAGTATTATAGCCATATAGCCAC
Organism: Lachnospiraceae bacterium; assembly: GCA_024694055.1. Classification (GTDB taxonomy): domain Bacteria; phylum Bacillota; class Clostridia; order Lachnospirales; family Lachnospiraceae; genus Colinaster. The sequence continues at coordinate 1,677 of JAILKC010000169.1, forward strand.
TATGTGTCAAGTTTCATCCGATTTTTACGGCCATAAGAGGCTCAATATTCTCACTCTTAATCCTCATCCAAATAACGCTTCGGTATCTCCTCCTGATATCTGATATCCAGATATGCCGAAGTTTCATGAATTGCATTGTAATACCACAGCTTAGCCTCGTTCATATCACCGTTTTCTCTGAAGTAGTCCCCGAGTTCACAGCACAGTTCGCTGCTCATCAGATCTCCTGCTGCCGCCCTCGAGATGTACTTGATGAATCCGACAGTGTCCCCGGCCAGTCTTGCAGCCCTGCTTCCTATTGTAAAAATGCGGGCCATTTGGTCATTTGACAATCCGTCCTTATCGGCCATCTCGTCAAAGAACGCCTTCGCATGCATGAAGTTCTCTTTTGTACCTGCTATATACAGTTCCTTACAATATATCTCAAGCAGTCTTTCACTTAACGTCGCACCGTTTTCTGTCAGTCTCTCAAATGCCGCAAGATCTCTCGCGCCATGCCCCTCGCCCGGTCTGTGAATGATATCGATATCACTGTCATATATGACAGGACTTAGCCGTACGGCTTCATGAATGGTCTCCTCCCATACAAATGGTCGAAGTCTTTTATACAATTTCGGACGAAGTTCCCTGTCAAAACTGTATATGGTATTATTCTGCAGCTGATTGCAATAATACATCTGCACTATGTCTATGTCAGGATCCAACATCTGCTTAAGTTTAAGAAACTTATCGATATTCTGTGCATCCAGTTCCTCATCAGCATCTGCTGAATAGATATAATCACATGTGGCCAGTGAAAACGCATGATTCCTCGCATCCGAAAAACTTCCTGTCCAGGCAAAGTCGCTCACCTTATCCGTGTATTTTTTTGCAATCTCCTTGGTATCGTCCACAGAACCGGTGTCGACCACTATGATCTCATCCGCGATCGATACAAGAGACTTAAGACATGTATCCAATCTGTCCTGTTCATTTTTCACTATCATGCATACACTTATTGTGATCATACAAATGCTTCCCTTACCACTTTCTCAAGGTCTGCCATATTCTCCATCGCATTGACCCTGCCTCTTAACCTTGCACCCCCCGGCATACCTGCGCTGTACCAGCTTACGTGTTTACGCATCTCTCTTACACCGATGAACTCACCTTTATACTTAAGCTGAAGTGACGCATGTGTCAGTATCGTCTCTCTGATCTCTTTCATATCAGGTCGCGCCGTGATCGTCCCGTCTTCCAAATACCTCTTTATCTCCCTGAATATGAAAGGATTACCTCTGCATGCTCTTCCTATCGCCACGCCATCACACCCGGTCTGTTCGATCATCTTCTTCGCAATTGTGCCGTCTGTCACATCACCGTTGCCTATCACGGGTATACGTACCGCATCCTTAACGGCTGCTATGATATTCCAGTCAGCATTGCCGCTGTAGTACTGTTCTCTTGTCCTGCCATGAACTGTAACGGCAGATGCACCGCTTTCCTGTGCCACTCGCGCAATCTCCACCGCATTGACATGATCGTCATCAAATCCTTTTCTGATCTTAACCGTCACCGGCTTGTCAATGGCTTTGACTACTGCCTCCACTATCCTGCCGGCCAGCACCGGATCTTTCATGAGTGCAGAACCTTCGCCGTTATTCACCACCTTCGGAACCGGACATCCCATGTTGATATCAAGTATGGCAAAAGGTCTGTCCTCTATCCTTTTAGCCGATTCCGCCATCAGTTCAGGCTCGCTGCCGAACAGCTGAAGCGACACCGGCTGCTCATCGGGATGTATCTCCATTAGTGCTTCTGTATTCTTATTGTTAAAATGAATCGCTTTTGCACTTACCATCTCCATACATTGAAGCGCTGATCCCATGCGGGCACATAAAAGACGAAATGGCAGGTCCGTCACTCCTGCCATAGGTGCCAATATCACGTTGCCTGCAAGATCCACATCGCCTATCTGCAGGTGATGGTATGCACTAGTGTCTGTTCTTGGCATATATCAATCTCAATCCGTCCAGCGTAAGGTTGCTGTCATATATATCTATCTTATTCGTCTCGTCGGATATGATACGTCCAAGACCGCCCGTAGCAATGACTTTCATGTCCTTAAGACCTGATTCTTCTCTGACTTTATCTATGATGTATTCGGTCTGACCGATCTGACCATATACAAGACCGGCCTGCATACTCGATATCGTCTCCTGCGCAAGTATGCTCTTGGGCTTTTTGATCTCAATCTCAGGAAGCTTGGCGGTATCTTCCCACAACGCCTTGGCACTGATGCGCAGGCCCGGAGCAGTAATACCTGCAGCAAACTCACCGGCCGCAGTCACAAGATCATATGTGGTAGCCGTACCAAAATCAAGTACGAATACCGGGCCACCGTATTTCTCATATGCGCCGACCGCATCCACTATTCTGTCAGGTCCGATCTCCTTGGGATTCTCGGTCACGATCTTAATACCGGTCTTAATACCCGAACCCACGAGCATGGGCTTATTGTATATATATCTTACTATGCCACTCATAAGCGAATGCATGATATTGGGCACAACACTTACAACGATGCATCCGTCTATCACCTTATGATCGACCTTATTGACAGAAAGCATCTCCCGGATCATAATACCGTATTCGTCCGATGTCCTCGGAGTCTTACTCATCATCCGAAACGTGGTAATGAGATTGTCTTCTTCATATACTCCGTATGTAATATTGGTATTTCCCACATCAACTACAAGTAACAATGTCATCCTCCTTTGAATGCCCTGTCTGTCCGCATTATTTAAACCGTTATTCGATATCCGATATATCTATGTTCTCATGCAGTATCATCACTCTGTAATATAATGACAGTCCCTGCAAAAGCTCCTGCTTGGTGTCTTTTATCTTGCGCACCAAAAGTCCCGCCCCGATCTCGTCATACAGATAATCCTCATCTGCTGCCTGAGTCGTAAATGTAAGTTCTCCGTCTTCTTCAAAACCTATAGTGAATATACCACCCACCTCTTCGGTAAAAAGAACACAGATTATATGGAGTTCATCTTTGATAGCCTGCGGGAGCCTGTCAAATTCCTTATTGAAATAATACTTCTGCTCATAGGCATTGGCTCCGCAAAGCACTATATTCTCATTCTGATCAGACATATCCGTATACACCTCTTACAGACACTTCTCCGGCATATATGTGATGCAGTTTGCCGTCATCCGACTCGACGATCAGCCTTCCCAAAGTATCTATACCTTTTGCAACACCTTCCATGCTCTCTCCGGGATCCAATACACTGACACGTCTGTCAGTATTGATGAGCAGCCCCTCATATTCGTCCTTAAGGCCTGTCATGTCTCCCGTCTGCTCGTATATATGATAGTAGCGTTCCAATTCCGTGCATATTCTCTCAACGAGTTCTTCTCTGTCGTATATAACACCGCTGCCCGATGCCTGATACATGGAGATGGCTCTGTCAGCTATCTGTGGCGATACATTTGCCTGATTGACATTGACCCCTATGCCCACTATCACATACGGCACTCCCTGTCTGATCACAAGTTCGGTAAGGATACCGCACACTTTACGATCTTCAATAATGACATCATTCGGCCATTTGATGGATACATCGAGTCCTGACATCATCCTTATCGCTCTCGCAACCGCCAAAGCTGACACGAGTGTCACAATCGAAGTACTGTCGACGGCCACCTCCGGCTTAAGCAGGATTGACATGGCGATATTGTTGCCCTTTTTATCCTCCCAGACTCTTCCGCTTCTTCCCTTGCCCTTTGTCTGATGATCTGCCACGATCACAAAACCGTTCTCAGGAACACCCTCAAGCAGTCCGTGAAGATCTCCTCCGATACTCTCTATCGTCACATCCTCAAGCAGTAATCGTTTGATGACTTCATTGGTAGAGTCCGTATCTTCAAGCCACAGATATTGTCTTCCTATGTAATTGGTCCTACAGTCAAGTATATGTTTACTATCCATTCATCCCGTCAGAATGCGCCCATCGTAGCAGCCATGATGGCTTTGATCGTATGCATTCTGTTCTCGGCTTCCTTAAACACAACGGATTGTGATGATTCGAATACCTCATCGGTAACTTCGAGTTCCGTAAAGCCGAACTGTTCCCCTTTTTCTCTTCCTATTTCCGTCTTAAGATCATGGAATGCCGGCAGACAATGCATGAATATCGCATCCTTGCCCGCTCTCTCCATAACAGCCGCATTGACCTGATAAGGTGACAGATCTCTGATGCGCTCTTCCCATGCTTCATCAGGCTCACCCATAGACACCCAGACATCCGTGTATACCACGTCTTTATCCTTCGTTCCCTCTATGGGATCTTCCGTCAATGTAATGCTTCCGCCGGTTCCCTGCGCAATCTCCATACAGGTCTTTGTCAGTTCCTTATCCGGGAAATACGCCTTGTTGGAACACAGTGTCAGATGCATTCCCATCTTGGCACATGTAACCATCCATGAATTGGCCATATTATATCTGGCATCGCCCATATATACTATCTTCACGCCTTTGATACGACCGAGTTCTTCTTTGATGGTTAAAAGATCTGCTATCATTTGCGTGGGATGGAATTCATTGGTCAATCCGTTCCATACGGGCACTCCCGCATACTTGGCCAATTCTTCCACTATATCCTGACCGAATCCTCTGTACTCTATTCCGTCAAACATACCGCCAAGCACTCTGGCTGTATCTGCAATGCTCTCCTTTTTGCCTATCTGCGAACTCTTGGGATCGAGATATGTCGTACCCATTCCGAGATCATGAGCCGCAACCTCAAAAGAACATCTGGTACGGGTGCTGGTCTTTTCAAAAATGAGAGCGATATTCTTACCGCGAAGCTTATCTACGAGCACTCCCTTCTTCTTCATGAACTTAAGGTCAGCCGCGAGATTCACCAGATACTCTATCTCTTCCGGTGTATAATCAAGAAGTTTCAAGAAATGTCTTCCTTTAAGATTCATATATATCCTCCGTTCGTCATTTGGGCGATAAATCAAAAGGTGAGTGACATCAATCACTCACCCTTTGATATTACAACAAATATTGTTTTTTCACAAGTCTGTATGATCCCGACAGCTGCGCTGTATCATCTGTATCTTCTATATCATCTTTATCGGTTAATAGAAGACATGAGCTCCTATCACAAGACCTTCCTGTCCCGTCCATCTTCTGAAATGGGTAGCTGTGCCTACATTGGTCGCCCCGCCTATGGCAGCCTGTGCGGCCTGTAAGCAGGTCGAGGGCACTCCTCTTTGCAGCTGCAGTGCCACTTTACCGTTTAATGCCGGTGTGAACTGTCCCGAAGCATATATCACGCCCGCCACCGTATTGGGATAAGCTCCGCTTCGCACACGGTTCATAACCACCGACGCAACAGCAAGCTGTCCATCGTATGGCTGATTGCCCGCTTCACAGTATACCAAGGCCGCAAGCAGCGTCTCATCCGTGGCTCCCACGGCCACAGGCCCGAGATCTCTTATAAGCTTGGCTTTTTCTTCTTTTTCCCTGCGGGCTCTTTCCTTTATCTCTTCATAGGTCTCGCCGGAGTCTACCGAGAATCTGATATCCAGGTAGTCCGTGGATAAAAATCCTTCCTCACCTTCGAATTCTATGGCAACCCATTCATCCGTCGTATGCTCCAAGATGACCTCTATCTGGTCACCACGCTTGACAAGTCCCCATATTCCGGATTCTTCGGATGCTTCCTTACGGACTCTTAAGGCATCCGCCTCTACTTTGGCAAGAGTGATCCCGACTTCCTGTGCAAGCTCCTCTGCCTCATCATCAAAGAGAAGGTACTTATTGCTGCACCAACCTATTAAATTTCCGGACTGAATCTTCGTCCAATCTCCGTCAGTATCCAGAATCGTACCACCGCAGTCGGCATATAGAAGTCCGACCTTGGATGATTCCTCATTTGGCTCTTCGCGTACATTAAGTGACTGCTGTACATTGGCCATGACGAAGTCGGACTTTCGGGAATCCGGATCATCCGAATCCTCATCCCCCGTCTTCTCATCCCCGGAACTTCCCAACTCGGAGTCAACTCCTCTGTCAAGCGAGTCCAGGACTTTGGCAACACCAACATTGTACTCAGAAAGTGAGTATCGGGTAGTTGCCATCACGGCACTGGATTTTAACAGGCTTATCGCCGTGATGCTCACAAGCGCACCTGTCAATCTGCGAAGAAGCCTCTTGCTTCTTCTGTTCATACCAATCTCCAATACTAAAGCTATCAGTTTATCTCGGAAATATACGGCTTACAGCCGCTAGTTAAGAAATCTTAACAAATAATGATTCAAATGTCAAATTATGGGAATAAAAGGCCGGATCCGGCCTTATCTTGTCTTGATATAATGATCGTACATCAGTATCGACGCCGCCACGGAAGCATTCAGACTCTCAAGTTCTCCTTCCATGGGAATCTTAAGGTATTCATCGGCAAGAGCCGCTGTCTCATCACTTAAGCCATTACCTTCATTGCCTATTAAAAATGCCGTGTCTTCGTAGCTTATCTCATTGTAATATCTCTCACCCTTAAGGTGCGCGGCGTAGACTTTAAAGCCTTCATCCTTAAGCGTGCGAACAGTATCATTAAGATCATCTGCTATGACAAAAGGGACCCTGTATATCGAGCCCATGGTAGATCTGATGGTCTTGGGATTAAATATGTCCACACAACCTCTGCTCATAATAACGGCCATGGCTCCTGCTCCTTCGGCGCTTCGCATGATGGTGCCGAGATTACCGGGATCCTGTATATCTTCAAGTATTACTATAAGTCTTCGACCGGCGGGGCGATCCTTCTTTCGAAGTATCTGTTCGATATTGTAGTTCGGCTGTTTCAGAACACACAGGATGCCCTGCGGTGTCTTAGTGTCCGATATTTTCTCCATCTGTGAAGAAGTGATCACATCATACTCCATCCATCTGATGATCTCGGATGCACGTAGCATATTGCCCTCTCCCGCCTGAATCTGTCTGTCAAGTTCTTCCATGAAAGCTTCGGTCACATAGACCTTCTTCACCCATTCAAGCGGAGTCTCCAAAAAAAGCTTTACTCCTTCTATCACAAAGAGGCCCGCCTCATGGCGAGCCTTTGATCTGTCCGTAAGTTTTTTGATCTCTTTAATGTCTGCGTTGGTTAACATAACTGTATCAGCCTGTCTGGATCGATGAAGAAAGCACACGGCTCACTTCGTATTCATATTTGGATATATCCTTCTGCATGGCAAGTGCTTCATCTATATCAAAATCAACAAACTCTCCGTGCTTTAAGGCAACTACTCTGTTGGTCTTGCCGTCACAGATAATATCTGCCGCATAAGCGCCCATAATGGAAGCATAGTATCTGTCCTTACATGTCGGCGAACCGCCTCGCTGCATGTAACCAAGTATGGTCGCTCTGGTCTCGATACCCGTAGCTGCTTCTATACGTCTGGCCATGGATGTCGAATGGCCTATACCTTCCGCATTGATGATAAGGTGATGTGTCTTGCCTCTCTTACGATTGCTTATGATATTGTTGATGATGTTCTGCTCATTAAAATCGTACTTCTCAGGAAGCAATATGTCCTCTGCTCCGTTGGCAACTCCGCACCATAAAGCTATATATCCCGCGTTGCGACCCATTACCTCTATGATCGAACATCTCTCATGTGATGAGGATGTATCCCTGACCTTGTCTATGGCTTCCATCGCCGTGTTGACAGCAGTGTCAAAACCTATGGTATATTCGGTACAAGAGATATCAAGATCTATGGTGCCGGGTATACCTATCGTATTGATGCCCTGCTTGGAAAGAGCCTGGGCTCCTCTGTAAGAGCCGTCGCCTCCGATGACCACGACACCGTCTATGCCATGTGCACGGCATATATCAGCGCCCTTCTTCTGGCCTTCCTCAGTGGTGAACTCTTTACATCTGGCAGTACCGAGTATGGTTCCGCCTCTCTGAATGATATCTGAGACACTGTGAGGCTCCATATCCACGATCTCCTCATTCAGCAGACCCATATATCCTTTCTTGATGCCCTTCACCTTCACACCGCGGGCAATAGCCTTGCGTACTACGGCACGGATAGCCGCATTCATACCCGGCGCATCGCCACCGCTTGTAAGTACACCTATAGTCTTAATCTCTCCTGCCATGATGATCTCCTATCCGTAACAAGATATTACCATGTATAATTTTATGCGTATGCGACGGATTAGTCAATTTCTTTTCCCGATAATCTGTGATATAATGCGTCAGTGTCGTCATGTTCTGCAAACATGTACACACACATTTTGGAGGAAAATATGAGACTCAGACATATTAAGGGAGCCGAAGAGCTCATCGCAAGCAACAGATTCGTAATACAGGATATGGAAGGAATGCGCGGAAAGCATGAGCATCCTCTGCATATTGAAGTCGGAACCGGAAAGGGCAGATTCATCACCACACTGGCCGAACTGCATCCCGAGATCCATTACATAGGTATAGAGAACCATTCAAGCGTATTGCTTCGTGCGGTACAGAAGCTTGAAGAAAGCGAACTCCCCAATCTCAGATTCATGCTGCTTGATGCTGCCGGAATAGAAGACGTTTTTGCTCCGTGTGAAGTGGATAAGATCTATCTGAATTTTCCGATCCGTGGCCGAAGGACAGACACGCCAAAAGGCGACTTCCTTCAAGACAGTTCCTTGACAGATTTCATACGATCCTTACCGATGATGGGATAATTGAATTCAAAACAGATAATAAGGATCTGTTCGATTTTGCCCTGGAAGAACTTGATCACAGCAGTTTTAAACTGGTTGCTTCTACATTCGACCTGCACAGTGATCCAGTATTAAATGAGGGAAATATAATGACCGAGTACGAAGAACGTTTCTCCTCACTCGGCCATCCGATATGCAAATATATAATTCAAAAAACTGACTGATGTCAGTCCAAGAGTTTGGCGAATTCTTCTTCCGTTACAGGCTTAAAGAAATAGTATCCCTGGATCATATCACATCCGACACTTCTTAGATACTTAAGCTGTTCTTCCGTCTCTACGCCTTCCGCCGTTACGGTCGCTCCAAGAGAGTGGGACATCTCTATGATGGCTTTTATAATGACCTCCGCCTTCTTTTGGATACCGATCTTACGTACAAATCCCATATCAAGCTTCACGATATTGAAAGCAAAATTCTCAAGAGTGGACAGCGAAGACATGCCGCTTCCAAAATCATCCAAGAGGATCTTGACACCCATACTTTTAAACCTGTTCAGATAGTCTATTGCGTTCTTCTCAAGATCGGCATAGGCAGATTCAGTCACCTCTATCCTGATATATTCGGTCGCAAGAGGCGAATTACTGTACAGATCTAAAAGGTGATCCATCATATCCATATTATAGAAATCTATACGTGACAGATTGATCGCACACGGAACGATCAGTTTAAAATTCTTGGCTCTCTCCAGATTGAACTCAAATACGCGGTCAAGCATGAACTTATCAAGTGCCGTGATCTGTCCGCCGTCTTCAAATGCCGGAATAAATTCTCCCGGAGATACCATGCCGTAATTACTGTGCTGCCAGCGTACCAATGCCTCGGCACTGCATATTCTTGAAGTGTTCGCATCGACTATGGCCTGGAAGTAAGGCTTAAACTCACCCGTATCCAGGGAATTGCGCATGTCAGATATGAGCACTCTCTGTTTCACATAGTTGACACGGACCTCGTCATTGAATATGACATAAGGATTGACCGTATCATCCTTGATAGAATTCTCCGCAAGCTTGGCTCTGTCGATCATGATGCCGACCGATGTAGTACGATCCGTGATATGATATACTCCGCATCTGATGGTAAAACCGTACTGCTTAAATCCCTCATTATATATCTGCGAACCGAGACTTCTTAAACTCTGTTCGCCCAGGTATTCATCCTTGGTGATAAGTACGAAATGATCATTCTCAAGTCGTCCCATGATGATAGGACGAAGAAGAGTACGAAGAATGTCTCTGGCCTGAAAGATGACCATATCTCCGCTCTGTTCTCCGAAGAGATCATTGATCGCCTTAAATCCTTTGATATTGGTATATACAAGGGAATAATGCTCATCCTCTGCCGACTGTTCTGCCAACAGACGCTCAGCATTATCTATAAATCCAAGTCTGGCATATTCATCCGTCATCCAGTCATGATCGAGCGGAGCGGATATATCAAACATATATCCTATCAGCCTGTTCGGTTCATCATCATATCTGTAATAACGGACACTTTTACTGCGTCGCTCATTCGCTCCAAAAAGATGTATGGTGCGCACGAAACAGCCCCGTTCCTTTATCTCTTTGCAGATAAAATCGTTGACAAACTGCTCGACATACGTGGCTCTTTCTTCGGGCACAACAAAACTTTCTATGAAGTTTCTAAACTCGGTATGGGTGGCAAAATTATTCTTGGCCTGACCGCCCGCTTCACAGAAAAGAGTATCTACACTATCAAATTGTTTGAGATGATAAAAGCGGATGGAATCATCCGTCAAATCAACATCAAATACACAGTCATAGCCGTTATCTACGACTGTCCTCCACACATACGAATCCACCGGTCCTTTGCCGGCCGGTCGATCTGTCTGTCTGGTCATTACTTCATTTGTATCCATATAATAAATATTATACCTTATAACACGCTCTTTGCAACGACTAGCGTTTGTATGTCAGTCTGTCCTAACCACAAATTGTGCTACCCAAATTCATATAAAGGACGGTGATATGAATTGCACACCATTTTCAAGAAGATGTTCAATGAATTCCTTATAGTACTCCGGCACCAATTCCTCAGTCTCATCATGCGCGTGCAGCAGCAGAATATGATTGCTTCCGTTCTTAAAAAGGGCCGTACCCGAAGCAGGATTCTCATCGTCCATTCTTTTCCATACGTCCTCTTTGGTAAAACCGCTGCCCTTACGTATATTGTATTCGGCAAAATCAAAGGTCCACAGAGTATCTATATCCTTATCCAGACCGCTTTCATGCCACCAGGGATCTGCTATCTGCCTGTCATCAACTTTGTCATATCCGTGCTTTTCAAAATACTTCTGATATCTGTCCTTATTTACTCCGCCCTTACTTCCGTAGGGAAAACGGAAAGGCCTGTATGCTCTGTTTATACCTGCGTCGGCATACAGTTTATCAAGAACCTTTTCATTCTTCTCAATATCCGCTACTCCCTCTTCAAAAGATATATCCGCAAAATTCGGATGCGAATAACTGTGATTGCCAACGATCATGCCATTTTTCAAGGCATATATCGCATTATCATAGTACTTCTCAACATTCATCCCTACCGCAAACATGAGCACAGTAATATTCTTCTCATTCAGATAGTCAACTATCGCCACGGTATTCTCTGACGCAATATCGTCAATTGTAAGCAACGCCTTGATCATTCTGTCCCCCTTTATCTCCTGTCACGATCTTTATATGTCCGGCACAAAACACTTCTTTTATTCTCTGCCAGCCCCTCTCACCTATCAATTCCATGTCGGGTCTTTCATCCTGTGATCCCGCACACAGACATATATGATAGCCCGGGTAATCATATTCGTATAATTGCAGATCCTTTTCATGCAGTCTCACCTGCTGCCTGTCAAGATCGATGTGCACTGACTCTTTTTCAAAAAGCATCAATCCCGAGCCCTCCTGCTTGGAAAGAGCTTCCCTCATAGTCCACACTCTATAAAACGTATCCTGCGGATCGACACTGTCTGATACATAGTCACGCTCTTCTTTTGAATAAAAACGTAAGAGCTTTTTGTAATCCTTAGCCCTTCCGATCCTCTCAACATCCACTCCCACAGGTCCCGTACCGAAGGCGATCACAACGATATCCCCGGAATGAGAGATGTTAAAATCAAAAGCTGCCTCAAGCGCCCTTTCTTTTCCAGAAACATCCGATACCTTACTTATATACGGCCGTCCGTGAGCATTCCTGCCCAATTCTATACAGGAATCGCCATAGTGATCAAAAAGGATTGCGGTTAACATAACTTCTCTGACGATGGCCCGCTTTCTGTCACCGATCATCTTGTATCGCAGTATGCTGTCACGCCTGTCATCATCCACGACCGATAAAAGTCTGTCGAATTCCTGCTCGACATCCGTCTGTCTTATGTCACATAGATATAAGTTCATATGCACGTGTTCCGATACCAATCTTCTCAGCGTGTATCAACGTCTCTTCCCATGATACATTGGGATTGCTGTTATGCCATACATCGCCATGATCATGGAAATGCTCTTTGGCCATATTGTCACCAAGCTGGCTGTTCCTTATGGGCTCCGCTTTCTGACACAGATCGACACACGCCTGATCAAGCGCCACGGGATCAAAAGATGCAAGCATACCGATATCCGGAAGGATAGGAGCGTCATTCTCTCCGTGACAGTCACAGTTGGGCGATACGTCCGTGATCAGACTGATATGAAAGTTTGGTCTGCCGCTTATGACAGCTGCCGTGTATTCGGCCATCTTTCTTCCCAGCATCTGCGGTGCATCCCAGTTGTTATTGGATATTGCATCAAAGGCACAGGCACCTATGCAACGACCACAGCCCTTACATTTCTCGGGATCGATCCTTGCTTTATTGCCTTCATATATAATGGCATCAGATCCGCATTCTTTGGCACATCTTTTACAGCCCTTACATCTGTCCTGCGAAACATGAGGCTGTCCGCTGTTATGCTGCTGCATCTTACCCGCACGGCTGCCGCATCCCATTCCTATATTCTTTATGGCGCCCCCGAATCCGGCCTGCTCATGTCCTTTAAAATGATTAAGCGAGATCACGATATCGGCGTCCATAACAGCACGTCCAATATAAGCTTCTTTGCAATATTCTCCGTTAGGAACCGGTACTGCTATATCATCCGTACCACGCAGGCCGTCTGCTATAATGATCTGGCATCCCGTAGTCACGGTATTGAATCCATTGATATTGGCACAGTCGAGATGCTCAAGTGCATGCTTGCGACTGCCCGGATATAATGTATTGCAATCAGTAAGGAAAGGCAGTCCGCCTCCTTCTTTTACAACATCCGCGACAGCCTTGGCATAATTGGGTCTTAGATAGGCAAGATTGCCAAGTTCCCCAAAATGCATCTTGATCGCAACAAACTTGCCGTCCATGTCGATCGTTCCCATGCCCGCTCTTCTAATAAGCTTCTGCAGCTTAGACGGCAGACTGACCCCCAGTACCGTCCTGAAATCCGTAAAGTATACCTTTGCTTTTTCCCTGTTTTCTGCCATACCGACCCTCCTTAATATGTATATATCTCGATTATAACTCAATATACAAAATTTGCCGAGTTAAAAAAGGTTTTTATCCCTTCCTCGCTTTGTGCGGAATCTGCTGTTCGGCCCGCTGTTTGCGCCCACTTCCTACAATGTGATGCAGATTGTAAAGCAGTAATGTTTTTGATAAAATTATACCTGTATATGGAGGGATTGATAAGTGGATCATTCGACTCATTCCATAGATTCTTATGTAAAGAACATAGCAGAGATACGTATCCTGTCTTCACCGAAGCTTTCTGAAGCTGCGGATGCGGATGGCTACAGACATCTGCTACGGGACAACTTTATCAAGATTGGCAATCTGGCCAAGATCAACAGAGATATACTTGATGAGCAGGTATATCCGTATCTGCTTGGGGATGAAGCTCTCTCACCCGATATGGTCGAACTTATGGGCAGATTCTCTGATGAACTTGTGAATCACTTTGACCTTGAGAATCTTGATCCCGGAATCTTACTTATGCTTATCGAAAAGCTCCTGGATGATGCGATAGCCAATCGTGACGATGAGGCGATCGTAAAATGGCTTGATAACGAAATAATGGCATGCTATACGATGGTAAACAGTCTTAACCGCATCATCATCAGACCTGATCTTGCCAACGCATACAGAATTCGAGGAAGAAAAGCCGTCGACATGATATTAAAGTATATCGACAAGGATAGATTCAGGCAGCTTTCCGACGAATCCAAAGAACGGGTTTTAATCAATTCCCGATATTTCAGCGCATTATATGAGCACTCCGACGGCACCAAGGAAGAGAATGATCAGTTATATGAGCAGCTGTTAATGGCACTTGATCTCTCAGACGATGCATTTTACAGAGATCAGCTTCCCGAGTATGACTGGGACTATCATATTATCAGAACTCTTGAATATATAAGCATGCTCCTTGAAAATAACAATCACAGGAAAATGTCCTAAGAGCAGTGTATCCATATAGCCGAGCTTTCCGAGAAGATGCATGCCCTATGGTCTGCCAACAGAGAGCGTTTTTCCGAAATGTTCGATCCCGGAGAAATGGAACTTTGCATCATCCGCGCACGATATTCAGCAGGATTGATCTCAAAAAAGGAATACGCCGATGGGCTTATTGATATGTACAAAACAAGAGACAAAGAGAAACTCGGTTTACGTGGCGCATATCTGGCTCTCAACGTACCGCTCGAATACATTCTGTTACTGGATACACAGCACATTACCGAGGCCCAGTGCGGAATCCTTAAAGATATATATCATAACACCATATCATTTCTGCAGCGCACCAGGGATACAGGCTCTCTCTGTTTTCAGCTTGAATACGCATTTGCAATACTTGATGCCTTTATCGAGATACCCGGCCTCATATCATTTGAAGATATGTGCATAGGCTGCCTTGCAGCGATACATCCGCCTACATATGTTCACACAATGATGGTAGGCCAGATAACAAGATGTCTGTGCAAACATCTGCTGTTATATAAGCCCGAGTTATTTGATGAGTTAAGAAATGCATTGAATCTGGATGATGAAGGGATATTGGAGTATGCCTGGCATGCCGCTGTCTGTCATGATATAGGGAAGTTAGCGATCATTGATACGATAATGATATACGGAAGAAAGATACTCGATTCGGAATTTACCCTGATCAAACAGCATCCGGATGTGAGTGCCGCCATGATGTCGCAACACAGATCCACCGCGGGCTATGTCAATGTGGCAAGAGGACATCATAAGTGGTATGACGATTCACGCGGCTATCCTGAGGAGTTTAGTACATCATCTCTTCCGGAGCGAGTGATAATAAACCTGGTTACCTGCAACTTATGTTTTAGTGGCTGGCATAATCTCGTTTTTATCTGACAATATCATATAACGTATCGATTGCTTCTTCCCCTGAGCATGGATAGTCAGGTTCAATATAGTCTCCATTCGATGGATCTATTCGGGTATGGTAAACAGTCGAAACGGAAAACCACATTCCTATGTCATCGAAATAGAACTGCGTAATCTCACTACAGCAGTTGCAAGCTTCCGATGGAGACTCTCCAATCACCTTTCCAAGGTCATTATCTACTATCATCTCAGCAAAAATCATAGCTGCCGAAAATGAAGCCTCATCAGTTAGCACATATAGTTTCCCATCAAACTCAAGCTCAACATTTCTCTTATTCTTAGTCACCCCACTCTGATCAAAAGTCAGAAAGTTCCACCTTATCTTTCTGAAATTGTCTCCCTGGTAATATGTATCTACAGGCAGATATTTAAACAGTTCATTTATGACATATGTGTCACCGCCACCATTTCCTCTTAGATCAATTGCAAGATTCTCAATGTTTTTCTCTTTAATCTCCGTAAACATTTCACGAAGGACTTCTCTGTAATGCTTACTTATCCTGCAACGCTTTAGCGTAAGTATGGCCAGACTCTTTTCTCCGTCTATCTCATAATAAACATAATCATTATTATCTGATGGCAGGTACTTATCCTCAAGAACATAGTATTCATCACAAGTTATGAAATCCTCGCG
>JAILKC010000002.1 GCA_024694055.1 Lachnospiraceae bacterium
CACATAGTTTGGCGGGAGATCCCCTATCTCTGCCTTGTCAACCTTAATTATCACATTTCTGTTCTGTTCACGGTAGAATCTTCCACCTTCTTCCGATAGTATACAATCGGCTATTATTCCGGTTCCCGTTTTCAGTTTCTCTGTAAATAAACTTTCGACAATATCTGATTCTAACCGTGGACACATGCTGAATTCTCTTTGAATTGTAGGTCCGATCTCGACCAAATCAAAACATCCTATTTCGGGTTTGATCTGCACCAGAAATTTGATCATACCCTCATCATCACAGCATATAAGCCCGAATGTGGCTATTCCGTTTGATGCAAAAAGAGGTTGTCTCCAGTGTGTGACTTCCCTGCCCTCTATGGATATTTCACAGAAAATGACCTTGAAAGGATAATCTCCGTTGCAGACAAATTCGTTATCTTTCATAGACCATGACTTAAGCTCATCCAGTCTTACGATCTCAGTCTTGGGTCTGTATAACATCTTATAATCATTTATCCTGTGATAAAGTTCGACGATAGTCTTTCTGTCAAGATTCCATGCGGTCTTATAAAAATATGACTTATTCTTAAACGGTACATCTGCATCATGTCCTAAAAGAACATAAGGTATGCAGGACAACACGGTTCTGGTATCCATATTCACCATATTATCCTGTTTCATGAATTCCTTGATCTGTCCCAGTGTCATCCATCTGTGAGTGGCCGATTCTTCTATTCTCTCACGTATTTTCAAAATGACATTTCGATTGCGCTTTTTTAAGAATCTGGATGACTGCTCCGACTGTATCTGATCGACGAGTATGTCATCAGGTCTCATTTTAATAAAATAATCCAGATACTCGGGTATCCTTCCACCATGAGCACCGGTAAAATTGCTTTTCGTAGCCTGAAGGGTGGGGGATATCTGGACAACATTGATATTGCCGGGTTCAATCTTGGCCTGCATCAGATAATGCCATGTATCATTCACTTTACAAGCAATAATCCCCAAAAAGCCTATCTCATCCTGCACAATTATAGGTTGCTCCGTTACCGATTCGGCACTATCCTGCTGCCTGATACCGGTTATATAGAAAAAAGAACCGTTCTTATGACGGATGATCCCCAAAGAATCATCCATATACCACGGATCACACTCATCAAGCGCTATATGCTTTACATCAACAGCAGTAGATTCTTTACGTTCTTCAAGCCACTCCTGGAGTTCTTCCATTGTATGCAGCTGATAATCATCTGCCTCTTCGATCATCATTTCTTCAGCAATCGACATACTGTTCTCCGCTATCCCTTCAACGAATCAAGATACTCATTATATGAATCATATGTCTCATCCAACCGGTCAAATACCATATCGCATACAGCTTCTACTATACAATCAGGCGTAAAATTCTTCATCGTCCGCCATAACATTCTGTCAATATAAAGTCCTTTGGTAGGATCATCCAACCGATAAACCCGTTCTTCCGATCCGTCATTAACCACAACATCGCAACTTCCGTTTACCGCTATAAGAACAAGTCTCGTACGTTTTGTTGCGTGCTGCCCACGTTCTGCTCCCTCTTTTACATCTCTGACCCAGAAGATGCGCTTAATCTCAAAAGGTATCGTCTTAGTATCGCCTTCCACCACCAAAAGGCGTCCATCATCCTCTTTATGGCTCGGAATATCTACATAGTAGCATCTGTCATTATCCCACATATGAATTAACCCCTTCTATCACCCTGTCTATCTCCTCCTCTGACATATAGTCCATCATGGGAAGAGATACTATTGTGTCACATATATACTCAGTCTTGGGATAATCCCCTCTCTTATAACCAAATTTCTCCATCATCACCGGCTGAAGATATGGCGGTATCTTCCATGCTATATCCGTCCCTATCTCTCTTTTTTTGAGGTGTTCTCTGAATCCATCCTGATCATCTACTCTGACCACGAATTGATACCAGGTATGAACGCAGCCCTCAGCTGTCGTAGGAAGCTTTACCTTAGGGTTGTCGATCTCTGCAAGATATCTTTGGGCTATATGGTCTCTGTTAGCCAACAGGTCCTTGATGTGTTTGAGTTTTACCCTTAAAAGGCCTGCTTGAAGTTCATCCAGTCTGTCATTATAACCCATAGCAATGTTATGATATCTGTAATCACTTCCGTAATTCCTAAGTACCTTAACCCTATCTATTATCTCTTTATCCCTGGATACTACTCCGCCTCCGTCACCAAAGCCCCCGAAGTTCTTGGTAGGATAAAAGCTGAAGAACGAAGCATCTCCGAACAATCCTGTATATGTCCCCTTGTATGGTGCAAAATGCGACTGGGCACAATCTTCAAACAATTTAAGACCATGCTTTTTACATATATCCATTATAGGTTCCATTCTGGTCGCCATCCCGTAAAGATGTGTCACCAATACCGCTTTTGTCTTAGGTGTAATGGCAGCCTCTATATTGGCGGAATCAAGCTGATAATATTCATCCGGCTCCACAAATACCGGAACTGCTCCACACTGCATCACTCCAAGCATGGTGGCAATATACCCATTTGCCTGTACTATGATCTCATCTCCCGGCATTATGCCCGATGCATTAAGTCCAAGCAATATTGCATCAAGTCCGTTATCCACACCTGCGCAATAACAGTCATCGGAAAGTGCTTTCGCATACTCCTCTTCGAAAGCAGACAGTTCCTTTCCCAAAATATACCATCCGCTTCTCAGTACCTCCAGAGCCTTTTCTTCGTATTCTTCCTTATATAAGTTGTATCCTCTTGAAAGATCATTGATCGGTATCATATCATATCCTTCCTAATACTAAATATTCTTAGTCATCTGTGTATCTCATCTATGATAAAAGGAGTCCTGTTTCTTGATGCATCAAATGTTCTCCATACATATTCGCCGAGTATTCCGAGCATCCACAGTATCAAGCCTGAAGCCAACAATAACACACACATAAGTGATGACCATCCTGCAACCGGCGTACCCTTAGTAAAGTACTCAACAAATACACTTATTCCGAGGATAACCGCAAATACAAAAAACAGTATCCCTGTTATCCACATAAGTCTGATCGGTAAATATGAAAATCCCACGAAAGAATCCAGAACAAGCTTGATCTTTTTGGCAATAGTCCATCTACCTTTGCCTGATTCTCTTTCAAGCCTATTAAAGTATATTACGTCGGTCTTATATCCTACCCATAATACCTGAAGTGTCAGAGAAGAATTGATCTCATCCAAAGACAACAATGTGTCTATGACCTGCCTGTCAATCAGATAACAGTCACATCCACCTCTTGGCATTCTGTCCGTAACAAACCTGCGTATAAGATTATAATACATATTTGCAAAAAGCTTGACCAAGAATGAATCTTCACGTCCTTCTCTGGCCGCAAGCACCACCTTGTTTCCCTTTCGCCAACTTTCATACATCTTAAGTATAAGTGATGAGTCTTCCTGCATATCCGCCTGTTTTGTGACGGCACAGTCGCCCGTACACACCGAAAGACCTGCCAATATCGCAGAATGCTCACCAAAATTGCGAGACAGTTTTACTGCCGTCACCTTGGCATCCATCTCTTTGATCCTGTTGATCACACTCCATGAATCATCTCCGGATCCGTCGTCAACAAGCACTATTTCATAATCATCAAGACTCTTTAATACCTTTTCCTTAAGATCTTCATATAATGGAATCAATGTATCCTCATTCCAGTATACCGGTATAATAATTGATAGCTTATCCATTGTCCTCACAATCCTATCTGCATATCCGCCAAAAAGCATCAAAGCACAGTACTAAGAGTCCAGACACTCCATAAAATTCATCCTATTTTCCTTAGCTGTCGTGGTAGGTCTTCCCAAATCCTCTCTTGCACCTATTGCGCACTTTACTTCAATAAATGAAAGCTGATCACTGTTCTTAGCTGACTCAAGCGCCTTATCAAGTTCATCATAACCATCTACACACACAGCACCTGGATATCCGCAAGCTTTCGCTATGGCAGTCAGATCTATATCATCTGCCACAGTATTCATACCACCAACAGTCTCATGAGCTCCATTATTGATAACAACATGGATCATATTGGGCAGCTTATTCTTGCCCATAAGCGCCATGGAACCCATATGCATAAGCACTGCGCCGTCTCCGTCTATGCACCATATTCTCTTATCAGGCTTTTGGGCAGCTATACCCATTGCTATTGAACTGCTGTGGCCCATCGAACCGACAGTCAGAAAATCGTGGCCGTGATCCTGTCCATTGGCTTCTCTTATCTCGAAAAGTTCCCTGCTTGCCTTACCGGTAGTGGACACTATGATATCATTATCCGTATAAGAGACTATATGTCTTATTATCTCTTCACGAGTCATGGAATAATTGTTCTTATATACGACCTTCTCATCATAACTTAAAGCACCCTTACGTACTACAAATGCAACACTCTTGCCACTTTTAAGGAGAGGTTTATATATATCCATCATTTTTTCCACATATTCAGTCGTGGTATCC
>JAILKC010000009.1 GCA_024694055.1 Lachnospiraceae bacterium
TGCTTGATGCGGTCAACAACCTCTCCGATGTGCTTTCATCAGTGATCACCATAGTCGGTACGAGACTTGCAGGCAAGAAGCCTGATAAGAAGCATCCGTTGGGACATGGGAGGATAGAGTATATCAGCGCCATGCTGGTGGCATTTATCATATTGTATGCCGGTATTACGGCTTTGATCAGATCTGTGGATCATATTCTTCATCCTACGGATGTAAACTACAGTGCGATCACGATAGTCATACTTGCCGTGGCTGTCGGAGTCAAGATCGTACTTGGAACATATGTTAAAAAGAAAGGCAAGGAAGTCTTCAGTTCCACTCTTGTGGCATCGGGACAGGATGCGCTGTATGATTCCATATTGTCGGCGTCGGTTTTAGTGTCGGCCCTAATATATGTGATGACCGGTTTTAAGCTTGAGGCTTATGTGGGACTGATCATTGCCGCATTTATCATCAGAGCCGGTATAGAGGTGCTGCTTGATACAATAAGCGACCTGCTTGGCAGACGTGCTGATCCCGAACTTACGAAGACGATCAAGAGGATACTCAATGAAGAAGAAGAAGTAAGAGGGGCATATGATCTCTTTATCAATAACTACGGTCCTGAGAAGAATTATGCGTCCGTGCATCTTGAACTGCCTGATACGATGACGGTGAATGATTTGGACAGGCTTACCAGAAGAGTTGAGACCAAAGTGTATGCCGAGACGGGAGTGGTTCTTACCGGAGTTGGTGTATATTCCTACAACACAAGTGATGATGAAGCCGCCAGAATACGCAATAAAGTCATGGAGACTGTTATGGAACATGAATTTGCCATACAGTTCCATGGATTCTTTGTTGATATGGAGAAAAAGGAAATGCGTTTTGATGTTGTCCTTGATTTTGATATAGATCCCAAAGACGGGCTTAAGATCCTGTATGAAAAGATTGCTGCAATATATCCGGATTATGATGTATTCATAGCCCCGGATGTGGATATATCCGACTGAATATGGTATAATTTTACAGTATGTCATTGTGATCCGAGAGGGTAGGGGTTATGACTTCGGAAAAAAGAG
Source organism: Lachnospiraceae bacterium (assembly GCA_024694055.1). Lineage (GTDB taxonomy): Bacteria > Bacillota > Clostridia > Lachnospirales > Lachnospiraceae > Colinaster. The sequence goes on from JAILKC010000009.1 coordinate 1,062, forward strand.
AGGGTATAAGAAATCGAGTATATAACACATGTGTGATCGTATCATGGGTGTTTGTACTTTTTATGGCTGTCATGTATGTGATCGGACAGTTCGGATACAAGCATGACTTTTTTGATGTCGGGTTTTCCAAGACACTGGATATCGGATGGGATTATGTCACGGATGACGGTCAGACCGGTACGTGTGTGATACCGAAGAAGATATACCTTGACAAAGGCGTCGGGATCGAACTTAATTCCAGGCTGCCGGACGATATCACTGATGGAATGTATATGGTCGTGATGGCGGGCAGGAATATAGACATATATATTGACGATGAGATCAGATTTCATCATGACGGATCAGAGAATGAACTGCCGGGAAAGATAGTCAAGTGCGAGCGCTATCCGATCCCATTGTCGGGTGAAGATGCCGGCAAAAGCATACGTATAGTCAAGCGCGAACAGGGTGTGGTCAACGGCAATCTTTTTGAGATCAAATACGGCGATCTGTATATGATCAACAGAGAATTTGTTGATTCCAATATCATCAAATTCGCCATGGCGATAGTGCTCATGTTTGTTGCCATTGTTCTGTGTATATCCAATTTTGTGCTGGATTCCATGCACAATCTCGATAATCTGGGATTGAGGTTTCTGGGATACGGAATGATGGCCATATCCGTATGGATACTTACCGACTCCTATCTGTATCAGATGGTCTTCGACAATGTTTTTGTAGACGGACTTATATCATTTATGGTAGTGCCGATACTTCCCATCCCGTTCATGCGTTATCTGAATGTAATGCAGGAACGCAGATTTGAATCGTCATATAATGTGGTGATGATTGTTCTGCTTATTGATGCCTTTGTGACTGCATTCCTTCATTTTACGGATATTCTGTCATACGAGGGTACCATGTCCATTACCAACGGACTTGCCTGCCTTGGTGCGATCATGCTGCTTTTGCATATATTTGAGGATATCAAGAACGGATATATTAAGAAGTACAGTCTCATAGCGATAGGTGTTGCCGGACTGGTAGTCTTCGCTATTTTGGAAGTTGTATTTATCAATCTTCATTTTATCGCACTTAACGGGATATGGCTCACGGTGGGAATGTTTTTTCTACTGACTCTGTCTGTTCTGCATAGCGTAAAAGAGATATTTGCCGCAGAACAGAACAGAAGGAATGCCATAGAGGCCAATATAGTCAAGTCCACCTTTTTGGCCAACATGTCTCATGAGATACGCACACCCATCAACAGTATTATGGGCATGAATGAGATGATACTTCGTGAGACCGATGATTCCGATATCAGGGAATATGCCGAACACATCAAGAGATCCGGCAATCTGCTCCTGTCCATAATCGGAGACGTGCTTGATGTTACGAGAATAGAAGCCGGCAAGCTTAATATTGTTAAGAATCCGTATAATACAGCGGTGCTTATCGGAGATGCCGTTGAGATACTCCGTGAGCATGCCACTCCCAAGGGCCTTGAGACAAAGCTTGATATAGATGAGGAACTGCCTGCCGTACTGGAAGGCGATCAGAATCATATTAAACAGGTTATCATCAATCTGATCACCAATGCCTGCAAATATACCCACGAAGGCCAGATATCGCTTAAGATCAGTTCGGGTGGTTATGGGACTACCGAAGCTGGCCAGAAGATATGTGATGTCATATTCGAAGTGTCGGATACAGGTATCGGCATCAAGAAGGAGAATATAGACAGACTGTTTGATTCCTTTACCAGACTGGACGAGAAGAAGAACAGCCAGATCCAGGGCACGGGACTTGGACTTACCATAGTTAAGAGTCTGGTAGATGCCATGGGCGGTGAAGTAAGTGTGGCGAGCACGTACGGCATGGGTTCTGTTTTTACCGTTAAGATGCCGCAGAGGGTGATAAGCGAGTCTCCCATCGAAGACAACTGGCGCGATTCCGTTAAGAACAGGCGGGGTGAAAATGATGTTTATAAGGTATCATTTACTGCACCGGAAGCCTGTGTACTTGCAGTTGATGACAATGGTTCCAATCTGATGATCATCAAGCAGCTGCTTAAGGCGACCAAGACAGAGATCGATCTGGCGGATACCGGTGATGAAGCCATATCACTTGCCGACAGGAAGCACTATGACGTTATTCTGCTTGATCATATGATGCCTGAACCGGATGGCGTAGAGGTGCTTAAGCACATTAAGAGCGATTCGGAAGGCGTTAATTACAATACACCTGTTATTGTTCTGACAGCCAACGCGGTCGGAGGAAGCAGACAGGAATACTTACAGTACGGTTTTGATGATTATATCTCCAAACCGGTAGACGGAACCACTCTGGAACAGATGCTCATGAGATATCTTCCGGATGATAAGGTGCATCTGCCTGAAGAGACAACCGCTGCGGCGACAGATACGAAACCGGATGAGACTGCAGCTGAAGACAGCCTCTTTAAGGATGGAGAATTTAAAAAGATCGCAAGGCTTTTCGGTGATGAGAATTTTGCTTATGAAGTGATGCATAAGGTAGCGGAAGATACACTTAAGCAGCTTGATAAGATGAAATCTGATATAATGGTAGATCGGTATGAGGATTATGCGATAAATGCTCATGCGATAAAGGGAATGATGGCTTCGGTTTATTATGAACCGTTAAGGATCCGTTCGATGGAGCATGAAAAGGCTGCCAAGAATGGCGATATAGAATTTATAAAGCGGGATTTTGATGACTACAGTGCGGACTGTAGAGAATTCTGCGACAAGATACTAAGTGGTGAGGATAAATAAATGCGTATAGGAATGGGATATGATGTACACAGACTGACAGAGGGCAGAGATCTGATCGTGGGCGGAATACATATACCTTACGAGAAGGGACTGCTTGGTCATTCGGATGCGGATGTGCTTTTGCATGCCATAGCCGATGCACTGCTCGGCGCAGCTGCATTGGGAGATATAGGTAAACATTTTCCGGATAATGATCCCAAGTATGAGGGAGCCAACAGTTTGAATCTTTTGGCCATGGTAGGTGCCATGGTGGAAGCCAACAGTTATCTGATCGAGAATATCGATGCTACCATTATCGCGCAGGCTCCTAAGATGCGCCCATATATTGACAGGATGAGAGAGAATATTGCTGCGGCATTATCTATAGATATATCGCAGATAAATATCAAGGCAACTACGGAAGAAGGACTCGGATTCACGGGATCCGGCGAAGGCATGGCCGCTCAGGCCATCTGCCTGCTCAATTCTCCGAGAGAATTTGCCACGATGGATGTGTCACAGATGGGCGCATGTTCCGGATGTGACGCCGGGGCATCAGATGATAAGAGCAACGGTGAGATCGATATCAGTAATGTAAATGGAACTTTCTCCACGACTTTTTCCGAAGAAACAGAGAAGGCTTCGATAGGCTGTGACCCTTCAGCCTGCGGCCGATGTCCCATCAGCAGTTCCTGTACGAAGATAGGATGATGGACATATACGATTGATTTTGGAATGAAAGGGTTCCGGTTAAATCCGGATTATATAATTATGGGCGTTATTAATACAATTAAGGATGAGATACAGCTGATAAAAGAAAGAGATCCGGCTATTCACAGCAATATGGAAGTTCTGCTTTATCCAAGCTTTAAAGCCATGATGTACTATCGTGTGGCGCACAAGCAGTATCTTAAGGGACATTATTTTCTGGCAAGACTCATATCTCAGAAAGCGGTTCGAAAGACAGGAATAGAGATACATCCCGGTGCCACGATAGGCAAGGGATTCTTCATAGACCATGGTGCCGGAGTAGTCATCGGTGAGACAGCAGAGATAGGTGACAACGTGACTCTTTATCAGGGAGTGACACTGGGCGGTACCGGTAAAGAGCATGGCAAGCGTCATCCCACCATAGGCAATAATGTGATGATAAGTACGGGAGCGAAGGTGCTGGGATCCTTTAAGATAGGGGATAACAGTAAGATCGGTGCCGGAAGTGTTGTGCTCGAAGAAGTTCCGCCGGGATCTACCGTTGTGGGTGTGCCCGGGCGTGTGGTTAAGTCGGCAGTGAGTTCTTTGCCGCAGGATAATCTTGATCATGTTCATCTTCCGGACCCTGTCAGAGAAGATATACGCAACCTGCAGCAGGCCAATACAGAACTGATCAACAGAGTGCTTGAACTTGAACAGCGATTCAGAGAAGAGGAGAGGAATAAGAAAAGTGAGAATATATAATTCGCTGACTAAGAAAGTAGAGGAATTCGTTCCCAATGAGGAAGGCAAGGTATCAATGTATACCTGCGGACCTACGGTATATCATTTTGCACATATCGGCAATCTTCGAAGCTATATCATGGAGGATGTGCTTGAGAAACTTTTAAGATATGAAGGGTATGATGTCAAGAGAGTGATGAACATCACCGATGTAGGACACCTGTCAAGTGACGCCGATACCGGTGAAGATAAGATGGTCGCAGGTGCCAAGCGTGAACATAAGAGCGTGCTTGAGATCGCAAAGTTTTATACGGATGCTTTTTTTGCTGACTGCAACGATCTGAATATCAAAAGACCCGATGTGGTGGAGCCTGCCACCAACTGCATAGATGAATTCATCCACATGATAGAGGTTCTGCTTGAAAAGGGCTATGCATATAAGGCCGGGGAGAATATATATTTCGATACTTCCAAATTAAAAGAATACTATGTATTCGGCGCACAGAACGAGGACGAACTTATGGTGGGCGTTCGCGATGATGTATCCGAGGATGAGAATAAGCGCAACAGGAATGACTTTGTACTGTGGTTTACCAAGTCAAAGTTTGAGGATCAGGCTCTTAAATGGGACAGCCCCTGGGGAGTCGGATATCCGGGATGGCATATAGAGTGCTCGTGCATAAGCATGAAGCATCTCGGAGAATATATGGACATACACTGCGGAGGCATAGACAATATGTTCCCGCACCATACCAATGAGATAGCTCAGAGTGAGTCATATATGGGACATAAGTGGGTCAATTACTGGTTCCATGTACATCATCTCAATGATGAGACCGGCAAGATGAGTAAGTCCAAAGGGGACTTCCTTACCGTGAGCCTGCTTAAGTCAAAGGGCTATGATCCGCTGGCGTACAGACTGTTCTGTCTGCAGAGCCATTACCGTAAGCCTCTTACTTTTTCATATGATGCGCTTGATCAGGCGCAGGCCACATATAAGAAACTTAAGAAACGTGTACTGGCTCTTTCTGCCGAGGGCAGTGCAGATGAGGCTGAGGTGGCAGGATGGCATGACAGGTTCGTGGAAGAAGCAGGTGCTGACCTTAATACATCAATGGCCATCACCCTTGTGTACGACGTGCTTAAGGCTGATATAAGCGATGCCACCAAGAGGGCCGTTATAGATGACTTCGATAAAGTATTAAGCCTTGATTTAACAAAGGCTGAGGAAGCGGCTGAGCCTGCAGTGGACGGCGAACTTGCAGCATATGTTGAAGATATGATAGCCAAGCGTAAGGAAGCCAAGAAAGCCAAGGATTTTGCTGCAGCAGATGCCATAAGAGATGAGCTTCTTGCAAAGGGTGTAGCCATAAAGGATACAAGGGAAGGTACGGTTTGGGAACTTGTGTGACAAAGTGAATGATTTATATGGGACCATAACGGAACTTTTTGATGTAAAAGAGGTGGATATAAGGACATATTCACCTCTTGCGCTTGCTTTTATGGGTGATTGTGTCTTCGATATCATCATCAGAAGCATGGTGGTGGCTGAAGGCAACAGACAGGCCGTGAAGCTGCATAATAAAAAGGCGGGGATAGTCAAGGCTTCGACGCAGGCAGCACTTATTGATGCTATAACGGATATCTTAAGCGAGGAAGAGGCTGATGTGTACAAAAGAGGACTTAATGCTCATCCGGCAAGTAAAGCAAAGAACGCCACGGATATTGATTATCACAAGGCCACAGGGCTTGAGACACTTATAGGTTACCTGTATATGACTCACAGACAGGATCGAATGCTTGAACTGGTACGGGAAGGACTTGTCCGGATAGGAGTGTGTCCCGTTAGTCAGTAGAACATATTTTACAAGTGATAGGAGGAGACCATGGCAGAGAGGCCGATGGACAAAACTGATGACAGTTTCATAAAAGAGAGCCATATCGAGGGAAGGAACCCGGTGATCGAAGCGTTGCGTTCGGGTAAGCCCATAGACAAGCTCTATATCCAGGACGGTGTCAATGACGGCCCCATGATGACCATTAAACGTGAGGCCAAGAAGCGCGATATATATGTGAAATATGTCCCCAAGGACAGACTTGATCATATGTCGCAGACCGGTATGCACCAGGGAGTGATAGCAGCCTGCGCGGCATATGAATACAGCGAGCTTGAAGATATATTCAGGCTGGCAGAGAGCAAAGGGGAGGATCCTTTTGTGTATATCCTGGATGGAATAGAGGATCCGCACAATCTCGGCGCCATTATAAGGACGGCCAATCTTTCGGGCGCCCATGGTGTGATAATAGCCAAAGACAGGGCAGCCGGACTGACGGCCACCGTGGCAAGAACAAGCGCAGGAGCGCTCAATTACACGCCGGTGGTCCGTGTTACCAATATAGCCAAGACAATAGAAGAACTGAAGACCAAAGGACTGTGGTTCATCTGTGCCGATATGGACGGAACTCTTATGTATGATATAGATATGACCGGGCCTGTAGGACTGGTGATAGGCAATGAGGGTACCGGAGTCGGAAGACTAGTTAAGAGCAAGTGCGATCATATTGCATCGATCCCCATGGCGGGCGATATCGACAGTCTGAATGCATCTGTTGCAGCGGGTGTTATGGGCTATGAGATAGTGAGACAGAGGTTAGCCGTAAAGAAGGCGTAGTGCAGTTTGGCGGGATGGTATGAACAGTAAATATATTCCGATGTCGGATGAAGAACTGATAATGATGCTTCGTGACGGCGACAGAGACGTCGAGGATTATCTGTGCAACAAATACAAGGATCTGGTAAGAAGACTGGCCGGTTCCATGTATATACTGGGAGCCGAGAAAGAAGATCTGATACAGGAAGGCATGATAGGGCTCTTCAAAGCGGTCAGGGACTATGACAGCGGAAGAGATGCGAGTTTTATCACTTTTGCCAATCTGTGCATTACCAGACAGATGTACAATGCCATTCAGTCTTCCAACAGAGAGAAGAATATTCCGCTTAATACGTATGTTTCCCTTTTTAAGGAAAGAGGAGACGATGCGGAAAGCATGGATTCGGGCATGGATGAATTGCCTGACTTAAGCCCCAATCCCGAACAGGAACTGATCGACAAGGAGAATGTTGAGGAACTGTTGGGACGCATATATGATGAGTTAAGCCCTTTTGAGACTCAGGTTCTGGAACTTCATCTGACGGGCATGGGATATATACAGATAGCGAAGGTTCTTGGCAGGGATGAAAAATCCGCAGATAATGCTCTGCAGCGGATCAGATCCAAGATCAAGAAAATAGTGGACAAGTAATCATGTATGTGATATAGTCATTATCGAGCGTTTTGCTGATATAGCTCAGTAGGTAGAGCGTCGCATTGGTAGTGCGGAGGTCACGGGTCCGACTCCCGTTATCAGCTTAAAGCAGAAAGCCCTATAAACACTGAGTTTGTAGGGCTTTTTTGTTTGCCTGAATTAAGCTGCAAAAAAATCGCTTTTTGGTGTTTGGTGTAACATTTCAATATTATCCAAATAGTTCTTGCATTTTTATGCAGGCTGTCATATAATTACTTACACGCGTTACGATAACGCAGTGATGTAGGTTTCCTACGCCGCATTTCGCGGCCGATTTCCATTATTTAATGAACAGAATATACAGTTGCACGGGATTTTTGGTGAACCATCGAATCTGGGAGGTGTTGTTTTAACATATGTCATTATCTACAGTTACATATGATACGGCGTTCTTATATGAAAAAGGGGGACGACAGATCAATGAGGACAGTCTTGCGCTTATGGATGTATTGACCGGATCATCACATATGCTTTTGGCTGTTGTTGCAGACGGGATCGGAGGCCTGAAAAATGGCGATTATGCCAGTTCCTACACGGTCAGGCGTCTTAAGGCGTGCTTTGAAGATACGTCTTTAAGCGAGAGATCTTCAGATATCAATTATCAGGCTCGCTGTTTTAAAAAGGAATTATATAAATGTCACAGGCATCTTATCAAAACCTCTAAAGCCTGTGTCGACGGATGCGGTACAACGCTTACTTTGCTTTGCCTTATGGGAAAAAGAGGGATAACTGTAAATGTCGGTGACAGTCATCTTTATCACATCCACAGGCGCAGCATTAAATTAATAGGCAGGGACCATACGGATCGTTTCGGTCGTCTTACGAGATGTATAGGCCGGGGAACCTATCATCGGATCAGAATTCACAGGATAAGAGTGGGAAAAGACGACACATTTGTACTGTGCTCTGACGGGTTTTACAGGTTGGGCGAGCAGAGCATCCGTGAACTTGCCTTAAGCAGAGAAAAAAAGATCGATGAACCGCTTTTGTCGGATTGTCTTGATCGTGCATTTAAGCATATTACCTCGGCGGGTGAAAGGGATAATATCAGCGCGATCACGGTTCATGTAGGCAACGGAAGGGATGAAGATCCCGGAAAGGAATGAATATGGTAAAAGAACATAGGATAAATACGTGCATGCCGGATCAGTGCGACGACATATCTGATTTGATAAGCAAAAACGGAAGGTATGAATTGCTATATCCCATCGGAAACGGTGCCAATTCGGATGTATATCTGGTACAGGACAAAAAGCTTGATAAGGTATGGGCACTGAAGGTTACGAAGCATCTGTCGGATAATGAGTTAAGTCTTCTTAAATCGGTTAATCATCCTGCTTTTCCGAGGATAATCGATACCTTGGAGGTGCAGGATACGGTCGGACTGCTGATGGACTATATTCCGGGGCGGACACTTGATACGTTATGCAGATCGGAAGGAATCTCCTCGGATCATTTATATGCGTATGCGGTTGAACTCGCAGATGCACTTGCGTATCTGCATAATATGAACCCTCCGATACTGTATTTGGATTGCAAGCCTCAGAATACCATACTCGGAGATGATGGTCACATACACCTGATCGATCTTGGAAGTGCATATATCACAGGATATAGCGGAACGCAGCGTATAAGCGGTACTCTCCCGTATGCCGCTCCAGAACAGCGATCGGGAAAGGAAGTTGATGTACGAAGTGATATCTATGCCTACGGCATGACTTTGTATGCACTGATTGGCGCGCCGGACAGAAGTATAAATGCAATGGAGCTTATATGTCGGCATCTTAGATCATATCGGGACAAGACTACGCTTACGCGGATCATCCGCCGCTGTCTTTTCAGGGATCCAAAAAAGCGATATCAGTCATTCGGCGAAGTACTCAGACATCTTAATAATCCGCGTCTGCTTGGCTTTTGGGACATTTCAATGCGCAATATACTTATAAGATCTGCTGATATTCTGTGTAAGTCCTTTACGGCATTGTTCTGTATACTGAGCTTTATAACATACAATGCCCTGATGCAGCGCGACTATCTTATGCTTGGAACAGCACTGTTTGCTTTGTTGGCTGCTCTTTCATTAAGAATCGAAAAAAGACATAAAACCTCCGGATGGACGTGCAAAAAAGACGTGTTTTTGGGCAATAATTCGGCCGTACTTTTGACAATGCTTATATGCATAATTGTTTGCATAACGGCTATATCGGAAAAAGGTCATGCGTTCGAAGTCACACCGGATATATCGACAACCGTTAATATCTATGATGCGGAAGGTAATCTTGTGCTTTATAAAGGGCAGCGTCTGGTGACAGACGGTGACAGTCTGTACCTGTACATACCGACAGGCAGTATAAGTGCAGATCATATTCCCGTCCGCATAAAAGTCAGTCCGAACTGATTATGAAAAAGTGTAAGAAAACAGACCATGAATTTTGGTTGTTTTGACTAACGGATAATCATTGAAATAGGGTAGAAAAGCACATATACTAATATATGTGCTTTTGTTATTTACGGGCACTATATTTAGTTGGATATGCCGCGTGGAGAGGATTACTATGTACAGAGACAATACTAAAACAGTAAATATCGGAGACAGAGTGATAGGCGGAGGGAATCCGATTCTGATCCAGTCCATGTGTAATGTTCCCACGGATGATGTGGAAGCGGTCGTGGCGCAGATACTTAAGCTTGAAGCAGCGGGCTGCGAGATCATCAGATGTACCGTGCCCGATCAGGCGTCAGCCGAGGCCATAGAGCAGATCAAGAAGAGGATACATATTCCGCTTGTGGCTGATATACATTTTGACTATAAGATGGCCATAGCAGCCATAGAACATGGTGCGGACAAGATACGTATCAATCCCGGCAATATAGGCGGAAGGGACAAGCTTATGGCAGTGGTGGCGGCGGCTAAAGAAGCCAATGTGCCCATAAGGGTCGGTGTTAACAGCGGTTCGCTTGAGAGGCATATTGTGGAGAGAGACGGCGGCGTTACGGCCGGAGGAATAGTAGAGAGTGCGCTTGATAAGGTGCATATGATAGAGGATGCCGGATATGACAATATCGTGATCAGCATCAAATCTTCGGATGTGAAGATGTGTGTGGATGCTCATGTGGCATTGGCTAAAGAACTTGACAGACTTGGGACCCGTTATCCGTTGCACGTGGGTATCACGGAGTCCGGAACAGTCAGAAGCGGCAATATCAAGTCATCCATCGGTCTGGGTCTTATTCTTGATAAGGGTATAGGTGATACGATCAGAGTATCTCTTACAGGTGACCCTGCAGAGGAGATCGTATCTGCCAAGCTCATCTTAAGGACGCTTGGTCTTCGTAAGGGCGGAATAGAAGTGGTAAGCTGTCCGACCTGCGGACGTACGAAGATCGATCTGATCGGGCTTGCGACCAAGGTGGAGGATATGGTAGCCAATATTCCTCTTAATATCAAAGTTGCCGTTATGGGCTGTGCGGTCAACGGACCCGGCGAAGCCAAGGAGGCGGACATAGGTATAGCGGGGGGCAACGGTGAAGGCCTTCTGATAAAGAAGGGTGAGATCGTGCGTAAGGTTCCCGAGGATCAATTACTGTCAGTGCTTAAGGAGGAATTGGATAACTGGAATGACTGACACCAATAAACTCTTTTTTGAGGTTTTCCCTACTGTAAAGGCAGATGAAGATCTGGAGATCCTGTTTGCCAAGACTGAAGTTAAGAAAGTGACCATGTCTTCATCAGGGGACAAACTGACAATATGTATATTATCAGATCATCTGATAGAATATGCGGCGATCAAGAAGATGTGCCGTCTTATTAAGAATACGGTTTTTTCCGGCAGAGACACAGATGTCAATATCTTACAGCGTTATCAGCTGCCTGCAGGTTACGATCTGCCTTCCATCATGGAATCTTACGGCGAGAGCATCAGGCAGGAGATCAAGGAAAAAGATCATCTTTTGGGTGTTTCGCTCAGGCAGGCGGATATCAGTTTTACGGACGGCAGGACCATGAAACTTGTGCTTGCGGATACCAGGACCAACCGCGTGGGAGAGCAGAAGCTTGTAGCCATGCTTGAGAAGATATTTACCGACAGATGCGGTGTGGACTGTATCATCAATGTCGAGTACAAAGAAAAGCCTGCCGAAGAAGACAATTCCGCGATGGATGCCATATTGGCCCGCAGGATCGCAGAGATCGCGGCCAAGGCTCATATAGATACCGTATACTCGGATACGAACGGGGAAAGCGAAGAGATCTCCGAACCTGCAAAGACTCAGGCTCCGCAGGAGACTGCCGCATCCGTGGCTGAATCTGCCGATTCTTCTAATGCGGCTGAGAATAAGAGACGGCCTCTTAAAAAACATGATTATCCGGGACTTATATACGGCAAAGAGTTCATCGGTGACAGCATACCCATGTGCGATATCGTGGGCGAGATAGGTGACGTTATAGTCAAAGGCGAGATAATCCAGACTGAAGAGAGGGAGATACGTAACGAACGCACCATATATTTCTTTGATGTGACGGATTATACCGATACATTCAGACTCAAGATATTTGTACACAATGATCAGGTAAAGGAGATTGCATCGGATCTGCATCCCGGCGCATTTATCAGAGTGAGCGGTGTTGTTCAGTATGATACCTATGATAAGGAACTTACCATAGGCAGGATCAACGGTATCATGGCGGCAGAGAGCTTTAAGAATACCAGGCAGGACAATGCTCCCGAGAAGCGCGTAGAACTTCACTGTCATACGAAGATGAGTGACATGGACGGAGTGTCGGAAGTGTCGGATATCATCAAAAGAGCATATAAGTGGGGGCATCCTGCCATTGCGATCACCGATCACGGAGTCGCACAGGCTTTTCCCGATGCATGGCATACATGGGAAGATCTGTGGAAAAAAGAGAAGAAAAAGAGACAGGAAGCCGGAGAAGAGAATCCCACTCCTGACGATTTCTTTAAGGTGATATATGGTCTGGAAGCATATCTTGTGGATGATCTCAATACCGTTGCCACTGATGCAAAGGATCAGAAGCTTTCGGATACAGCGGTCGTATTTGATATTGAGACGACCGGTTTTTCCAATGTCAAGGATGCGATCATAGAGATAGGTGCGGTCAAGGTACGGGACGGCGAGATCGTGGACAGGTTCTCCACTTTCGTCAATCCCGGTCGCATGATTCCCTACAGAATAGTGGAACTCACATCAATAACAGATGATATGGTAGCTGATGCAGAGACTATAGATGTGATATTACCACGATTTACGGCATTCTGTGCCGATGCATATTTAGTCGCACACAATGCTTCTTTTGATACGTCATTTATCAGAGAGAACTGTAAAAGACTGGGGCTGCCATATGACTGGTCACATGTGGATACCATGGAGATGGCCAGGGTGCTGCTGCCGCATCTGCCCAATTACAAATTAAATACCGTAGCCAAGGATCTGGATGTGTCTTTGGAGAATCATCATAGGGCAGTGGATGATGCAGAATGTACTGCCAATATATTTCTCAGACTCAGTGAACAGGCTAAAGCCAAGGGCATAGATAATATTGGAAGCCTTAATGATCTTTCGGGTGATCCCGTGGATAAAGTTAAGAAACTTCACAGTTATCATGCGGTGATGCTTGCACAGAATGAGGCCGGAAGAGTCAATCTGTATAGAATGATATCCCATTCGCATCTGAAATATATGACCAAGGGCAAGCCGCGTATTCCAAAGAGCCTTCTGAATCAATGCAGGGAAGGTATACTGCTCGGAAGTGCATGTGAAGCGGGAGAACTCTACTCCGCACTTGTCGAGGGCAGGGGTGATGACGAGATCGCCAAGCTTGTACACTACTATGATTATCTGGAGATACAGCCTGTAGGTAATAACCGTTTTATGATAGAATCGGACAGACATCCGGATATCAACAGCGAGGATGATATAAGGGATATCAACAGAAAAGTGGTTGAACTTGGCGAGAAGTTCAATAAACCTGTTGTGGCCACATGTGACGTTCATTTCCTTGATCCGGAGGATGAACTGTACAGACGTATCATTATGGCAGGTAACGGCTTTAAGGATGCGGATGATCAGGCACCTTTATATCTGCATACGACAGAGGAGATGTTAAGCGAATTCATGTACCTTGGCAGTGATAAATGTAAGGAAGTCGTCATTACCAATCCTGTTAAGATCGCATCCATGATAGATCAGATCAGTCCGGTCAGACCGGATAAATGTCCGCCGGTCATTGAGAACAGTGATGAGACGCTTAAGAAGATATGCTACGCCAAGGCTCACAGCATGTACGGTGATCCTCTGCCGGAAGTGGTACAGTCAAGACTTGACAGGGAACTGAATTCCATCATCAGCAACGGATATGCCGTTATGTATATCATAGCCCAGAAACTTGTGTGGAAGTCCATGGAAGATGGATATCTGGTGGGATCGAGAGGATCAGTCGGCAGTTCTTTTGCGGCTACAATGGCAGGTATCACGGAGGTTAATCCCTTAAGTCCGCACTACTATTGTTCTGAATGTTATTACTCGGATTTTGATTCCGATGATGTAAAAGCCTATGGCGGCAAAGCGGGCGTGGATATGCCTGACAAGACATGCCCCAAGTGCGGAGCACCGCTTAAAAAGGACGGATTTGACATTCCTTTCGAGACTTTCCTTGGCTTTAAAGGCGATAAGGAACCTGATATTGACCTTAACTTCTCTTCCGAGTATCAGAGTAAGGCGCATAAATACGTGGAGGTTATATTTGGCGCGGAACAGGCATACAGAGCCGGTACCATAGCGACTCTCGCCGATAAGACGGCGTATGGATATGTCAAAAAATACTATGAAGAGCGTGGCAAGGTAAAGAGAAGCTGTGAGATAGACAGACTGCTTAAGGGCTGTGTAGGTGTAAGGAGAAGTACGGGACAGCATCCCGGAGGAATAATCGTTCTTCCCGTGGGTGAAGAGATACATTCGTTCACGCCCATACAGCATCCTCCCAAGGATGAGAACACGATCACCACTCATTTTGACTATCATGCAATAGATCATAATCTGCTAAAGCTTGATATACTGGGACATGAAGACCCTACCATGATACGTAAGCTTCAAGATCTTACCGGAAGAGATCCGCTTACGATCCCTCTTGACGACCCTGATGTAATGAGTCTTTTTAAGGGGACGGAAGTATTGGGGATCACACCTGCGGATATAGGCGGGACCAAGCTTGGATGTCTGGGTATACCGGAGTTTGGAACGGACTTCGCCATCGGAATGCTTCTTGACACCAAACCGCAGTCGTTCTCCGATCTTGTCAGGATCGCCGGTCTGGCACACGGTACCGATGTGTGGCAGAACAATGCCGAGGTGCTCATAAGTGAAGGCAAGGCGACCATATCAACCTGTATATGTACCAGAGATGATATCATGCTCTATCTTATAGATAAGGGAGTGGAACCGTCTCATGCGTTCAAGATCATGGAGGATGTCCGTAAAGGTAAGGTGGCAGGCGGAAAGTCGGCCAACTGGCCCGAGTGGAAACAGGAGATGATAGACAACGGTGTGCCGGACTGGTATATCTGGAGCTGCGAACGTATCAAGTATATGTTCCCCAAGGCTCATGCGGCTGCTTATGTTATGATGGCATGGCGCGTGGCATACTGTAAGATCAACTATCCGCTTGAGTATTATGCTGCATTTTTCAGTATAAGAGCCAAGGCGTTCTCTTACGAGAGTATGTGCCAGGGCAGAGAGCATCTTGAGATGAGAATGAAAGAGGTCCGCACGAGACTGGACAATAAGACAGCCAGCAAGAAGGATGAAGATCTTTTAAGAGACATGAGGATAGTCCAGGAGATGTATGCCAGAGGCTTTGAATTCATGCCGCTTGATATCTTCACGGCCAAGGCCAGGGATTTCCAAGTGATAGACGGTAAGATAATGCCTTCGTTTACCAGTATTGAAGGCTTGGGCGAGACAGTGGCGGATCAGATGGAAGCGGCAATGAAAGACGGGCCGTTCCTGTCCAGACAGGATTTCAAGGAACGCACCAAGGCCAATCAGTCCATTACGGATACAATGTTTGAACTTGGATTGCTTGGAGATATTCCGGCTACCAATCAGATGAGTATATTTGATTTTGTGAGCTGAGCATGGACAGAATAAGTATTCATGGAGGATTAAAATGAGAGATTTTTTGGATGCGCTGGCTTCATCTGCGCCCACACCCGGAGGCGGAGGAGCATCTGCGCTTATTGCATCGATAGGCTGCTGTTTGTGCAGCATGGTGGCCAATCTTACAACGGGCAAGAAGAAGTATGCAGAATATCAGGATAAGATCGATGAGTATATAGATAAGCTTAAAAAGCATAATGAAGTGCTGCTTGCGGATATAGACAAGGATGCGGAAGCGTTTAAGCCTCTTGCGGCGGCTTATTCCATGGATAAAAGCACTCCCGATTATGACAGGATAATGGAAGAGGCAACATACAATGCAGCAATGGCACCGCTTGAGATAGCGCGTGATATATATGCACTTGTTCCAATAGCGGAGGACTTGGCTGTAATGGGTTCGAGACTTGCCATAAGTGATGTGGCGGTAGCTGCAGCTGCAATACGCGCGGCGCTTGAAGGTGTGGTGATGAATGTATATATCAATACCCGTTCCATGAAGGATACAGGAACGGCGCAACGCCTCAATTCCGAAGCGGAGCATATGGTAAAGGACGGCTGTGCAAGGCTTGATAAAGTATATGCCGATATAAAGAGCACCATGCTTATATTAGGAGAATGATATGGAGGAATGGAGAGGGATGCCGGTAGTAGGAGCCATGGCAGAGGACTTTACCGGAAGGCTTAAGAAACTGGCGGATAAGGGAATTGTGCCTACTCTTGCAGTGGTCAGAGTGGGTGACAGAGAAGACGACCTTTCGTATGAAAGAGGTCTTAATAAGAGATTTGATGCGGTGGGTGCAAAGGTGGTATCAAAGGTACTGCCTGCCGATGTAGGTCAGGAAGAACTTGAAAAGGTCGTAAAGGATTGTGACAATGATGACGGGATCCACGGAATACTTGTATTCAGACCTTTGCCCGGATCGATAGATGAAAAGGCTGTTACGGCTTTGGTGAGCCCGTTAAAGGACGTGGATTGTATGAACACATACAATATAGCTCATACTTTCATGCAGGATGGAATGGGACATGAGCCCTGTACTCCCCGGGCTGTCATGGAGCTTCTTAAGCACTATGATTATGATCTGACAGGTAAGAATGCCGTGGTAGTCGGAAGGAGTATGGTAGTAGGAAAGCCTCTGGCCATGATGCTTCTTAAGAGTAATGCCACAGTGACCATCTGTCACACAAAGACTGAGGGACTTGCTGATATATGTAAGAAAGCAGATATCATCTGCGCCTGCGCAGGCGTTCCCGGCATGATCACAGAGGAATACATGGGAGAAGGCCAGGTCCTCATAGATGTGGGCATCAATGTGGTAGACGGCAAACTCGTAGGAGATATAGATTATGAAGCAGCCATGAAAAAAGCGGCCTATGCGACGCCGGTACCCGGCGGAGTGGGGACTGTAACGACATCATGTCTGTTACTAAATACCATAAAAAGTGCTGAGAACGGTTGAAAAACTGTTACACTTCTGTTACACTTTTATTGTTATAATAACTTCGATAAGGATTGTCGTGAGACAATAACTTATATACTTCCCCTTTTATATGACCATCTTCGTCCACCGAGGATGGTCTTCCCTTAATAAGGAATGGAGAGTAGTAAGGTTATTATGGATACTTGGATCATTCATTATGAGATCGCATCGATTGTAATAGTGGCGATCATCATATTGCTTTTTAATACAGGACATATGGTGCATACCAGATCGTCCAGGTTCTTTAATAAGATTCTTTATGCCGTGCTTGCGGTGGGCATCACCGATCTGCTGTCAGTGTACGGGCTTTCTCATATTGATGTTGTTTCCCATAATGTCAATTATATGATACTCATGATATACAATCTGGCATTGCTCAGTACTGTATATCTGTATTGTGAATATGTAATATCGATCACCAAAGATACCAAGCGTTACAGATACGGTAAGTTCCCGCTTCTTTCAATCCCTCTTATTATAGAGACGGTGCTTATGGCCACATCTCCGCTCAGTCATCTGCTTTTCTATATAGACCAGACGGGTGAATACAGAAGAGGACCGGCTATGCCGATTCATCTGGTGATCATGGGATTGTACGCGGTATTCATCGCTTTTCAGTGCGTGGCAAGAAGCAGATATCTTACGACTTTGCAGCGTATGGCACTTGTGATGTATGCAGGAGTGGTGATCACGGGTGTTGTAGTGACTCAGTATTATCCGCAGATACTCCTTACTGCCTTTATTGAAGCACTTGGCGCTTTGGCGGTATATATGTCGATGCAGGGAGAGTATGTGGACTCAGACCGGATGCTTGGTACATTCAGCGCAGAAGCTTTGGAAAAGAAAGTTAGCAACTATACCGAGAGCGGTAAGTCAGTCAGGCTTCTGATAGTCAGAATAGGAGATTATGAGAGGCTCAATACATTGGTGGGATATGAAGGCAGCAATGAGGTCCTTCGCAATATAGCTGAGTTCCTGATCAAACTCATACCCGGAAGACAGGTATATCACCTTAATTGCCTGTATTTTGGCTGCGTGATAGAGGGTGACATGGATGATGCGCGCAGATATGCGTATGCGATAGAAGACAGACTGAAACAGAGCTTCAAGATAGAAGGCTATATGAGCGCCATCTCGGTACCATTCGGTATAGCGATAGTCAGCTGCCCCAATCATGTAAGTTCGGCAGATGAAGCCGATGCTCTTGCCAATATCCTTATTAAAGAACCCAGCATCTATGATGCTGAACATATCTATGAGGCCAATGATGCTGTGATCAGGGCTTACGTAAGGAAACAGGATGTCAAGGCCGCTCTTATCAAAGCGGTCAGAAACGGAAGCTTTGAAGTATATTATCAGCCCATAATAGACTTAAGTAATAATGCGATATACAGTGCGGAGGCTTTGGTCAGACTCTTTGACGAAGAGTATGGAGATATCTATCCGGATGAGTTCATTCCGCTTGCGGAAGAGCTTGGCGTTATATCGCAGGTTACGACCTGTGTTCTTAACAGGGTGTGCGATTATATCAATTCGGGAAAACTTACTGAAAAGGGCATAAGCCGCATGCATGTCAATCTCTCTGCTACAGAATGTATCCACGGAGATTCTGACGGAAGACTTAAAGCCATCATAGATGCTCACGGACTTACTCCGGCCAATATATGCTTTGAGGTCTCAGAGAGTGTTGCTTTCGGTAATGATTATCCGATCGCGGACGGTATCAATAAATTGTATGAAGCCGGCCTTAATGTGGTAGTAGATGATTACGGTACGGGTTATTCCAATATGAGTGAGCTTGTATCGCTGCCGATAGATATAGTCAAGATAGACAAATCACTGTTGTGGATGGCCATGAAAGATGAGTCTGCCATGGTGATCTTAAAAGATATTGTTCAGATGATCAATAAGCTCGGACGTGAGACTCTTATAACGGGAGTTGAAGATGAGGAGCAGCTTAATGTAGTCAGGGATATTGGGGTAAGATATGCTCAGGGTTACTGCTACTTAACGCCGGTACCCAAAGAGAAGTTTAATGAATATCTGTCCAACGTCAATGAATTCGGATGGGATCCTTTGGAGAAGTAAAAATAAGCCCGAGGCAATGCCTCGGGCTTATCATATATGCGGTGTTTGATCAAAAGTTGGATGTTACATCATCAACCTTTTCTGCTACATCTGCGGCAACATCTTCAACCTTATCTACTATGTCATCAACAATATCAGCTGAAGCGTCCTTGGAACCGCCCTTGCGCTCTGCCAAAGCAGCGTTGAGTTCTTCTTTCTTGGCTTCCGTTTCCTTGATCAGACTGATGATCTCTGCAAATTCAACATCTGCATCATCCTTGTGTGCTGCATAGAAAGCCTTGCCGAGTTCCTTGTAGTTTTTGATGATGGTATTGTCGCAACCAACGAGCTGTGCGCGAAGATTGGCAATCTCTGATACTTCCTTAGCCTTGTCTGCTACGATCTTGCTTCCTTCACTTACTTTTCCGGTAATATCGTCCCAAAATGACATATCATACCTCCTTCGTAAACAAAAACTTAATACTTACCCACACGAAGCCTTATGCCTCGATAACGCAATTATACAACATGCGCCGGAAAAATGAAATTAACAAAATATAAACAAAGTCTGAATAAAAATTTAGCAAATATATTGGTGATCATTCCGGATTGGGAGAGATCACACTTTCCACATTTATCGGAGTGACAGGCATCACAAGAGGATTGGCCGTGACGGCTTCCGATCCTTCGGTCGTCTGAAGTCCTGCCGCCTGGAGTGCTGCGGCCTGCGCAGCTGCCTTCTGCTGCATCTCAAGCTGTTGAGCGGCGAGCAGTTCATTGACATTGGGAGCGGCCATAAACAGTGCATTGTGAGGACACATGTGCGTTGCGACTCCATCCTCGCCCTCTATCACGGTACCGTCATAGTATTCTTCCGATGTCTCGGAATCAAGACCCATGGCTGACATGGTGCCCTTTAGCAGTGATGCATCCTCGTGAAGAGGAAGTTCAAATACACCCTGTGCCTTGAAAGGACATGTATCACATGCGGGAAGCATGCTGTAAGTACATACCGTACCTGCATAATGAACGTCACAGGTCTCTGTGGGAACTGTATCTTCCGTAAACATTTCGGTCACAACGTGTCCGTCACACAGACCGGGAACAGGAAGTTTGCCTGAAGAAGCACATACCGAACATGTTACAAGACCGCCGGGAGTAGGGAATGAGGCATATTCGAGATTCTCGTGTATGCGGCTCATAACTGCTCTCCAAAGAGTCTTGGAGAAGTTCTTCTCTGCAGAGGAACTTAGCTTAACATTATTATCATAGCCTGTCCACGTAGTACAGGTGTAATAAGGTGTATAACCTGCAAACCATACATCATTATAATCGGAAGTTGTACCGGTCTTACCGGCTATGGCCATGCCGCCGAAATTAACGGATCCGCCCGTACCGCTGGTGACAACGTCCTGCATTGCGCTTGTAAGCAGGTATGCAGTAGTAGGTTTAAGTACCTGTCTGGTCTCCATGCCTGTATTGTCCAAGATAACATTGCCGTCGTGATCCACAACCTTTGTATATAGCTTGGGCTTGATATAAACGCCTTCATTGGCTATCGTGGCATATGCCGAATTAAGCTCTTTGTTGGTAACACCGTATGTGATACCGCCGAGAGCAAGAGACTGCTGGATGTCTGAGTATACCTCAGTCTTCTGCGTAGTCTTGTTGTATCGCTCTTCGTGGTCGACCAAAGTGGTGAAGCCGAAGTTGCGAAGGTATTCAAAACCGAGCTGAGGCCCTATCTGGGTCAGACATTTAACGGTAATGATATTCATGGACTGAGTGATACCCATTCGCAGTGAATTGATACCCCTGTAACCTGTCGTGTACCAGTTATGAACCGGAGTACCGCTGTCATAATTAAAGGGCGCATCATTAAATACCGTGGCAAGTGTAAGTCCTGCACTGTCCAAAGCGGGAGCATAAGTAGATACTACCTTGAATGTGGATCCCGGCTGTCTCATGGTGGAAGTTGCACGGTTGAGTGTACGGCTGGCTTCCTTGGAACCGCGACCGCCTATCATGGCTACTATTTCGCCCGTATGCTGGTCCTCTATGGTAAGAGATATCTGAGGCTGAGGAGTAATGGAGATCTTCTCGGCCAATACGTCGTCGCCTTCCTCCATAACCGCATCCTGGTATTCTTCTATAGCGGCATAAGCATCTTCTGAACTGTCGTAGAGAAGATTGAATCGGCTGTTAAACTGCTTAAAATATGTCTTGAAGTTCTCTTTGCTGAAGCTCTCGGTATCGCCGTTGGCTCTTTTAACAGTGAGAGAGTAGTTGAGGTAATACTTCGTACCTGTAGGATATATTGACTCATCTGCCGCAACTTCATTACATATCTTCTGTATATCGGGATCCTGAGTGGAATATATTGACAGTCCGCCGCTGTATAAAAGTGTATAGGCCTGAGTGTCATTATATCCGGCTGCAAGGAGATCTTCATACACGGCTTCGGTGACGGCATCATCAAAGTATGAGTTGATCGTCGTCTCCTCGACAGTCTCATTGGCATTCTGAATACGTGAATATACGTCATCTGCGAGAGCTTCCTTCCATTCACTGTCGGTGATCATGCCCTGCTCATGCATGTTACGGAGTACTTTCTCACGCCTCTCCGCGTTCTTTTCGGGATGGGAGATGGGATTGAATCTCGAAGGATTCTGTGTGATACCTGCTATAACTGCGCATTCCGAAAGATTGAGTTCGTATACGTTTTTGTTGAAGTAGCGTAAAGACGCTGCCTGAAC
Source organism: Lachnospiraceae bacterium (assembly GCA_024694055.1). GTDB lineage: Bacteria > Bacillota > Clostridia > Lachnospirales > Lachnospiraceae > Colinaster. Next base: position 23,073 of record JAILKC010000009.1, read on the forward strand.
ACCCAAGGTGTTCTGACCCAAGTTGATGGTGTTCATATAATTAAGAAGTATGTCTTCCTTGCTCATGCGTTTCTCAAGCTCGATGGCAAGGTACTGCTCCTGGATCTTACGTTTTACTCGGTCGATATCACTGTCCTCGCCGGTCCAACTGGTGAATACATTGTTCTTGAGCAACTGCTGCGTGATCGTGGAAGCACCCTGAGTAAGCTTACGGCTTCTGAAAGCTTCGGCGCCCGCACGGATAATACCTTTGATGTCTATACCGTTGTGGCTGTAGAAACGTTCATCCTCGACGGCCACAAATGCATTGGCCAGATTCTCGGGGATCATGTCCATTCCTACAGGGATACGGTTACTGTTGGATGCCACAAGCTTGGCTGTCTGCCGGCCTTGCTTGTCATAGATAAAAGTGGAAAAACCGGTGGGAGTTACGTCGATATTGGTGATATCGGGTGAACTGTCCAGGATTCCCTTGAATACGCCTATTCCGGTGGCTGTTCCGATCACTGCCAAAGCAATGATGCCTATGAGAGTGAGGCGCACCATGATAAGACCGAACTTTTTGGAAAACTTCGGCCCAAGTGAATTCAATTGCGTTTCTTTTGCTTTGATTCCTGCTTTGCTGTAATTCATATCATTCTTCCATGTAGTAAGCTTATGCCCGAATGCATATAAATATAGGTACGGACATTTTTGCACAAAGTAGATTATAACAAAACAGAAGCTCAAAATAAAGGATTTTATAAAGTATTAAGAAAGGTTTAAAAAGTTGTGGTAAAATGTTCACATGAGTGCGCAAAAGGACAGATACAATACAATAGCAGGAGAGTACGAAGGCGAGATAACCGAGAAGAGATCCAGGTTTATCGCATATGCCGTACATATAGAGAGCGAAGAGGATGCTCTTAAGATCATCGAAGCAAAAAAGAAACAGTACTGGGATGCCAGGCATAATTGTTATGCATATATCCTCGGAAAAGATTCATCCGTCTTACGCTTTTCGGATGATGGGGAGCCTTCGGGGACTGCAGGCAAACCTATTTTGGAAGTGCTTAAGAATAAGGGCCTTACGGATACGCTTATCGTAGTGACAAGGTATTTCGGAGGAGTGTTACTTGGTACCGGCGGGCTTATAAGGGCATATACGGATTCATCGCTTGCGGCGATAGCAAAAGCTGAATCTGAAGGCGGCCTTAAGACGATGTGCCTTATGCAGGATATCGATATAAAGACTGATTACACCCTTTCCGGCAAGGTCCAGTATAATCTCTCCGAGGCGGGAGTACTGTTGAAGGATACGATATACGAAGAGGCGGTCAGATTTGCGGCAGCGGTACCTCTTAATGAGGTCGGTGCGCTGATAGATAAGATAACGGATGTTACTGGAGGAAAAGCCGAGATAAAAAAAGGTGATACGGGTTATTTCCCGTTGACAAAATAAACGGCGAAATTGTAGAATAATTAGGCGATTTATCTATGCGGAAAGGTGGTGATCAATATGAAGAAAAAAACAGTGTCTAAAGACGTTCCTCTTCCCTCGGCGGGTAGCATATTGATCATTTCCCGGATCGATCATGTCTCCGGGCGTAGTATGGAGGATCGCCATGGACGAGATAATTGAAGTAGAGAACATTAAAGAACTGCTTGATTCCAAGCAGTATACCCGACTCAGGCAGAAACTTGCTGACATGAACGAGGCCGATATAGCTGCAGCTTTGGAGGATCTGGAAGAGAAGGATCAGCTGAAGGCTTTCCGTATATTGCCCAAAGATATGGCCGCAGATGTATTCTCGTATATGGATGTTGATGTTCAGCATTATATCATCACATCCCTGTCCGAAAAGGATGCCGGTGCCATCATCGATAATCTGATGGCCGATGATGCTACTGATCTGCTTGAAGAGATGCCGGCCAATATGGTTAAGAGGTTGCTTGCATCCGCCAGTCCCGAGACAAGAAGGGATATCAATTCTCTTTTGAGGTATCCCGAGGACAGTGCCGGAAGCATCATGACGGTCGAGTATGTCGACCTAAAAGAAAACCTGACCGTAGAACAGGCAATTGAACGAATAAGAAATATTGGAGTGGACAGCGAGACCATCAATATCTGCTATGTCCTTGACAGCAGACGCAAGCTTATCGGAACCGTTGCACTCAGATATCTGCTTTTAAGCCAGCCTGATGAGATCATCGGCGATATCATGCACGAGAATGTCATCTCCATCAATACCATGATGGACCAGGAGGAGGTTGCAAGGCAGTTCAAAAAGTACGACTTCACCGCGATGCCGGTTGTGGACGGAGAGAACAGACTGGTCGGAATCATCACGGTCGATGATATCGTGGATATCCTCGAGCAGGAGGCTACGGAGGATATCGAGAAGATGGCCGCTATCGTGCCTTCGGATAAGCCTTATATGAGGACGGGCGTGTTCGAGACATGGAAAAAGAGGATACCTTGGCTTCTTTTGCTCATGATATCAGCTACATTTACCGGCAAGATCATCTCAAGTTTTGAGGATGCGTTAAAAGTCTATGTCGGGTTGACGGCATTTATCCCGATGCTTATGGATACGGCCGGTAATGCCGGCGGACAGGCTTCGGCCACGATCATTCGTGGATTGTCACTTGATGAGATAGAGTACAAAGACGTGTTTCGAGTGGTATGGAAGGAGATCCGGGTCGCTGCAATATGCGGAATCACGCTTGCCGCTGCCAATTTTGCCAAGCTCATGCTCTTTGACAGGGTGGGGCTTCAGATATCACTTGTGGTATGTTTAACACTGGCGGCAGTGATAATCATAGCAAAATGTGTCGGATGTACACTTCCGATGCTTGCCAAGAAACTTAGATTTGATCCGGCGGTTACAGCGAGTCCCTTTATCACGACGATAGTCGATGCAATCTCGCTTTTAATATATTTTGGAATCGCGACCAAACTGTTGCATATATAGAAAGCGGACAAAAAGCGATTGAGACATTTTTGCTTCAAGAACTTGTGTTATTTAACATTGAGGATATGTGAATATGGAATACGCATTTTTACAGGCTGGAGTTCAGTTGAATTTTCTGCCGGTGTGCATATGTGTCTTTCTGATCTACTTTCTTGTGATCAATCATCCGTTTGAGAGAGCATTGACAAAGGGATTCTATCCGCTTGTCATATTGCTTTTTTTGCTCATCGTGATAGACAATCTCGACTACTATTTCATCGATTCATGCAATACGGGGATTTTCCATAAGCTCGTGGCAATGCTTGGATATGATGTCAGGATGCTTATCAGTGCAAGCTTTATCGGTATCGCGATCGAGCATATCAATCATGAAAAAAGCAGATGGATATACATACCGTGCATCATTAACGTGCTTCTGATATTACCCTGTCTGTTTACGAAACTGGTCTTTGATTATGAACCCGGTACATGCAGAATAATACGTGGACCGTTGGCTTTCGTGCCCCATATCATATTTGCGCTGTATATACTTATACTTCTTTATTACAGTACCAGGATCATTTTCTATAACAGGATATCCGAAAGCATAATGTTATATATCTGCTCGACATTCTGCGTTCTGGCGGTACTTGTCGAGATGATATATCAGTTAAGGGGCATCCTTGTGGGAGTCATAGCCTTTAACATGATGTTCTACTATATGTACCTGCATATAGAGCATTTCAAATATGATACGTTAACAAGTGCATTTAACAAGGAATCATTTATGGCCGATGTCGAGAAGTTCGGTAAGCATTATATAACGGCTTTAATGAGCATCGACATGAACGATCTTAAGATCATCAATGACTCAAAAGGCCATCTTGAAGGCGATATGGCCATAAAAAAGACCGCGAACGTGATCCAGCGTAATCTTATCTCCGGAAGCTTCTTATACAGAGTGGGCGGCGATGAATTCGTAATCATATGTACCAAGGTTAATTACAAATTGGCAAAAGACCTTGAGAATAAGATCAAGGAAGAACTTAAGAAAGCTGATATCGTATGTGCGGTAGGTTCATCGGAGTGGAAGGAAGGACAGACCTTCGAGGAGGTATATAAAGATGCCGATAAGGCCATGTATGAGGATAAGAGGGCTTTGAAAGAAGGACTGAACGCCTGATACAGATAAGTTTACATATGGTATATGTATTTAATTAAAAGGCCAACCGTGAGGTTGGCCTTTTAATGGTTATCTGCAGACTGCGGCAGCGGTCTGTTTTATCTTGTGAATCCCGCACGCTTTCTCTTAAGCGAATCAAGAATCTTTTTTCTTATTCTTAAGTTGGTGGGAGTGATCTCAAGCAGTTCATCGGTGTCGATGAATTCCAGAGCCTGCTCAAGGCTTAATTCTTTCTTGGGTGTAAGCCTTAACGCTTCGTCAGCACTTGAGGATCTGGTGTTGGTCAGCTGCTTTTTCTTGCAGACGTTGATCTCAATGTCCTCAGCTTTGCCGGTCTGTCCGATGACCATGCCTGCATATACCTTTTCGCCGGGCTCTATGAAGAGAGTACCGCGCTCCTGCGCATTAAACAGTCCGTAAGTGATGGCTTCGCCGTCTTCAAAAGCTATAAGAGAGCCCTGTTTACGGTACATCATGTCTCCCTTGTATGGACCGTAGCCGTCGAAAGTGGTATTGAGTATGCCGTTACCTTTGGTATCGGTCATGAATTCGCCTCTGTAGCCTATCAGTCCTCTTGAGGGTATCTCAAATTCCAGTCTTGTGTAGCCGCCGTTAATGGACGCCATTCCCTGAAGTTCGCCTTTTCTCGAAGAAAGCTTCTGGATGACAGCACCTGAGAATTCCTCCGGTACGTCCACATATGCGATCTCCATGGGTTCTAACTTGTGGCCTCTTTCGTCCGTCTTGTATAAGACTTCGGCTTTGCTTACAGCGAATTCATAGCCTTCACGGCGCATATTCTCTATAAGTACGGAAAGGTGCAACTCTCCGCGGCCTGATACTTTGAATACATCGGTTGATTCAGTCTCTTCGACTCTTAAAGAGACATCCGTGTTAAGTTCCTTGAAAAGCCGGTCTCTTAAGTGACGGCTGGTTACGAACTTACCCTCAAGCCCCGCCAAAGGAGAGTCGTTGACCATGAAGTTCATGGCGATGGTAGGCTCTGTTATCTTCTGGAAGGGGATGGGTTTCAGATCATCCACAGAGCAGAGAGTATCACCGATCTTGATATCGGTTATACCCGATATGGCAACTATCGATCCGATGCCTGCTTCGGCGACTTCAACACGCTTCAGCCCGTCAAACTCGTAGAGCTTGGATATTTTTACCTTCTTGCACAGATCAGGTTCGTGGTGGTTGACGATCACCACTTCTTTATTGACAGCGATCGTGCCGTTGTCCACCTTGCCGATTCCGATCCTGCCTACGTATTCGTTGTAGTCTATCGTACTTATAAGTACCTGCGTACCTGCTTCGGGATCACCGGCAGGGGCGGGGATATAGTCTATTATCGTTTCAAAAAGCGGAACCATGTCCGTGCCGGCCTTATCCGGATCAAGTGATGCCGTTCCGGCTTTTGCAGATGCATACACAAAAGGACAGTCAAGCTGCTTTTCATCGGCGTCAAGATCTATGAAGAGTTCCAGGACCTCATCCACTACCTCTTTCGGCCTTGCTTCCGGACGGTCTATCTTATTTATGCATACTATTACGGGAAGCTTAAGCTCCAGAGCCTTCTTAAGTACGAACTTTGTCTGGGGCATGGTGCCTTCAAAAGCATCAACAACGAGCACAACACCGTTTACCATCTTAAGAACACGCTCCACTTCGCCACCGAAGTCGGCATGTCCGGGAGTGTCAATGATGTTGATCTTGATATTCTTATATGTAACGGCTGTGTTCTTGGACAGGATAGTGATTCCGCGCTCGCGCTCGATATCGTTGCTGTCCATTACGCGCTCAGCCACTTCCTGATTCTCTCGAAATACACCCGACTGCTTTAAAAGCTCGTCCACGAGGGTGGTCTTGCCGTGGTCTACATGCGCGATTATCGCGATATTTCTAATGTCATCTCTTGTCTGAAGCATATTGATCTCCATTTCGGTGCATCTTTGCTTATCCCTGATCCCAATAAAACTACGTTAGTATACACCACCTTAGGCGGCTGTGCAATCATTTTTGTCTGTAACACAGATTTCGGTTGACATCAGGCTATACGGGTGATAATTTTTATTTGATGGTATTTTCATGAACGAGAGAAGAAATACGGAGGAATATTTAATATGGCTATTTTTGAGGGATCAGGTGTTGCGATCATTACCCCTTTTCATGATAACGGAGCAGTCAATTACGAGAAGTTTAAAGAGATCATAGATGAGCAGATAGCAGGCGGAACGGATGCCATCATAGTATGCGGTACTACCGGTGAGGCAGCCACTCTTTCACATGAGGAGCATTTGGATGTGATCAGAGCCTGTGTTGAGTATGTTGATCATCGCGTTCCCGTAATAGCAGGTACGGGATCCAATTGCACCGAGACTGCCATATATCTTTCTACAGAGGCTGAGAAGATCGGCGTAGACGGACTTTTGGTAGTTACTCCCTATTATAATAAAGCTACACAGAAGGGGCTCTATGAGCACTTCAAGATGGTTGCAGACAGCGTTAAGCTTCCGATCCTTTTATACAATATACCCGGCAGGACAGGATGCACGATGCTTCCTGAGACTGTAGTCAAGATATGTAAGGAAGTTCCCAATATCGTGGGAGTCAAGGATGCTACGGGCAATCTTGCTCAGGTAGCTACGATGATGGCTATGGCAGACGGATGTGTGGATCTGTATTCCGGTGAGGATGCGCTCATCACACCCATACTTGCACTTGGTGGCAAGGGCGTTATCTCAGTGCTGGCAATAGTAGCTCCGGCACAGACACATAATATCTGTCAGCTGTATTTTGATGGCAAGGTCAAGGAGGCTGTCAGTGAGCAGTTAAGAGCGGTTCCTCTTATCAATGCTCTGTTCTCAGAGGTCAATCCCATACCTGTCAAGAAAGCCATGAACCTTATGGGCAAGGGTGTTGGTCCTCTTCGCAGACCTCTTACCGAGATGGAACCGGAACATGCCGAAAAGCTGGCACAGGCCATGAAGGAATACGGTATTCTTTAGTCAGAGTATTAAACAGTTTTTTTTAGGGCGAGCATTGCTCGCCCTTTTTGAAAGCTGATGATGGGAGATGATCATGAGATTCAGACCGTGTATAGATATTCATAACGGAAAAGTGAAGCAGATCGTGGGTGGAAGTCTGTCGGACGGCAATGAGAGTACCAAGGAGAACTATGTATCCGATAAAGGTGCCGACTTTTACGCCGGGATGTACAGGAACAGAGGTCTCTTTGGCGGACATATCATCATGCTCAATAAGGCAGGCACAAAGGAATACGATGATTCCAAAAACGAAGCCATCAGAGGGCTCAGGGCCTATCCGCAGGGAATGCAGGTCGGAGGCGGTATCACTTGTGAGAGTGCGCCTGAGTTTATAGATGCGGGTGCAAGCCATGTGATAGTGACTTCGTATATATTTGATGATGTTAAATTAGAATTTAATAAATTAAAAAAGCTGACAGAATCTGTCGGAAGGGATAAAGTTGTTATAGACTTAAGCTGCAGATACAATAACGGTCGATATTATGTTGTTACGGACAGGTGGCAGAAGTTTACTGAGGTTGAGTTGTGCGAGAGGACATTTGATGAGCTTGGTGCATATTGTGATGAGTTTCTGATACATGGTGTAGATGTGGAGGGACTTAAGCAGGGAATAGATGAAAGACTGCTTGAGTTGCTGTCGGGACCGGCGGGGGATCATAAGATCACATATGCCGGCGGAGTGAGGAATATGGAAGACATAGACAGAATATATACATTTGCACAGGGCAGGATCGATTTTACGATAGGAAGTGCACTTGATGTATTCGGAGGCTCACTGTCCATGGATGATGTGATCGCATATGTTGCCGGGATTGGCAGATAAGACAGTAGTCAGGTCACGGTACGGTATAAGCAAAATAATAAAGGATCATTCCCGTGGGAATGATCCTTATTTCAATCAAAAAACTTACTGCTGCTTAACATCTGTATGATCATACATATATATAACAGGCACATCGTCTTAAGA
>JAILKC010000043.1 GCA_024694055.1 Lachnospiraceae bacterium
CTTCGAGAAGAAGAACGGTGAGCACGGTGTATTGCAGTACAAGGTAGACATCGCTCTTCCTTGCGCTACACAGAACGAGCTTGATATCGAAGATGCAAAGATGCTCGTAGCTAACGGCGTTAAGTATGTTGCAGAGGGCGCTAACATGCCTACCACTATCGAGGCTACACAGTACTTCCAGAAGAACAATGTACCTTTCGTAGGCGGTAAGGCTGCCAATGCCGGCGGTGTTGCTACATCAGCACTTGAGATGAGCCAGAACTCAGAGAGACTTTCATGGAGCTTTGAGGAAGTTGATTCTAAGCTTAAGGGTATCATGGTAGGTATCTACCATAATATCGATGATGCAGCCAAGGAGTACGGCATGGAGGGCAACTACGTAGCAGGTGCCAACATTGCAGGCTTCAAGAAGGTTGTTGATGCAATGATCGCTCAGGGTGTTTGCTGATCATTAAGTCAATCGATAATATATTGATATTAATCCCACGGACATATTGCCCGTGGGATTTTTTTGATATGGTTGAGCTCAGGTTTCCGGCATATAATTGTCAAAATATGTTAGAATACAGGAATGGAATATACGTTTATAAGATCAAACAGAAGAACAATCGGAATCACGATAGAACGCGATGGAAGCATAGTATTAAGGGCTCCATTTCTGTGTTCCAAAAGAAGAGCGGAGGAATTCCTTTATTCAAAGCAGGACTGGATCAGACGAACACTTAAGAAAATGGAACGACAGAGATTGATGGCAGAAGCAGAGCCCACTGATCCGATTGTACCTTTTACAAAAGATGAACTTGATGAACTGGGAAAGAGGGCAAGGAAGATCCTTGTTCCCATGACAGAAGAGATCGCAGAATACATGGGTGCCACGTATGGCAGGATTGCGATCCGGACTCAGAGAAGCAGATGGGGAAGCTGCTCATCAAAAGGGAATCTTAATTTTAACAGGCTACTTGTCCTTCTGCCGGAGAATGTGCAGAGATATGTAGTCGTTCATGAACTGTGCCACCTTAAGGAAATGAATCATTCTAAGAAATTCTGGGCAGAGGTGGCAAAGTATCAGCCCACATATAAAGCTGACAGAAAGCAACTAAAGGAATTGGAAAGCGGTCTGCTTGCAAGGATTCCCCGCTAGGTTACATCGGGGTGCATTATGGATCGGATAATGCCGTTACAGTTATGCCCTGCAGATGATATGTCATGTGATGAATATGCAGAACATGACTAAAGTCATATATAAGTTATTTCTTTTTTCACTACAAGACAAAATATTGCTTTTATATAATGAGTGTGTCAGATGGAGAAATGATCCTGATGACGCACTCTTTTTTTTTCGGTATTAAGTAACAAAATCATTGCATAACTATTTGACATGGAGGATAGGAAAGTGGAAACGATCTTAAAGACAAATGATCTTACCAAGAAATATGACAGCAGAGTTGTAGTGGATAACCTGAATATTGAGATAAAGCAGGGCGAAGTATTCGGACTGTTGGGTCCCAACGGAGCAGGAAAAAGTACGACAATGAACATGATCTGCGGAATAATAAAGCCTACTTTGGGAAACGTGGAATTCATGGGTAAGGACTTCAGAAAAAACAGGAAGGAGCTTATCGATAAGCTTGGATACATTCCACAGGATCTGGCGATACACGGCAACTTAAAGGCATGGGAGAATGTAGAACTATTCACATCACTATATGGAATAAAGGGAGTACAGCTTAAGGAAAGGATCGATGAGTCGCTTGAATATGTAGGCCTTCTTGAAAGACGTAATGATTACGCCAAGACATTTTCAGGCGGAATGAAGAGAAGACTAAACATCGCCTGTGCAATAGGTCATCATCCGAGTCTTCTTATCTTCGATGAGCCCACGGTGGGTATCGATCCGCAGTCAAGAAATTTTATCCTTGAAAAGATCAGGGAGTCCAATAAAAACGGTGCGACTGTGATATATACAAGCCACTATATGGAGGAAGTCGAGGCAATCTGTACCAGGATAGCGATAATGGATAACGGGAAAGTGATAGCGACAGGCACAAGTGAGGAGCTTAAGAAGATGGTGACTGATGATGTATCGACGATCACGCTCGAGGAAGTATTCCTTACACTGACAGGAAAAAAACTCAGAGACTATGCCTGAAGTGGAGGAAAATATGATTAGATATTTGATCAAAAACAATATAAAACTGATGAGCAGAAGTGCGATAAATATACTTCTTCTTTTGATAATGCCGCTGATCGTCATTGCCATATTATCAAGCGCATTCGATGACCTGATGAAGAGTTATGAGGCGGAAGATATTGCAGCCGGATATATGATAGGCAGTGAAGATATCTCGGATGAGATGATCGATGCATTTGTTGAAGTGGCAGAGGATAATGAAATAATACTGCATGAGTATTCGGAGGGGAATCCCGAAGAGATAATTAAGAATAATGATATATGCGGTATTGTGGTCTTTGATGAAGATTCATATACGCTGTATCGTAATGACGATAAGAAGGAACTGTCAAAGGTATTTGAGTTTTTTGTAAATGCATTTTATGAAAATATGACGGCATCGGTAATGGGGATAGATACGGAATCCGTAAGTGTGGAGGTTAAACATCCGGAATTCCTTCCGGCTATAGATTCGGTGGATTATTACGGAATAATTGAGGTTATATACTTTGCGTGGAATGCGATAATCTGCGGCGCCGGAATATTTATAAGCGAGAAAAAGAACGGAATAAATAAGAAATTCCAGGTCACGAACATATCGGAGAGTAAGCTATATCTGGGTAAGTTATTATCAATCGCGGGAACGGTCGGCCCCGGTATGCTCATAACCGGTGTACTGACGGTGCTTTTGTTCGGGGTACATTGGGGCAATCCGCTTCTTTCG
>JAILKC010000170.1 GCA_024694055.1 Lachnospiraceae bacterium
ATATACCGTGAGCATGATGATATTACTGGGCTTCATGGTATTCATCTTAAGACAGGGCGAGTTTTTCTCAAGACTTGTGTTCGGTGGATTCGTGGTGATCGACATTCTGCTGACATATATAAGTCATACTCTTTTTAAAAAACTGTTAAACGGACTTTATAAGAGAAGTTCCAATTCCGAGAAGGTAATGTTGGTAACATACAGGGAATATGTGACGGATCTTTTGAAAGATATAAGAAATGATCATGAGTGGAGCTATGAGGTAATAGCGATCGCGCTTATGGATGCTACCGTGAGTGATGATGAGGATGAGATAGAGGGCATCCCCGTGGTAGCCAACGGAGCTGATATTTTTGAAGAGCTTACGGGACGAGTGATGGATTCCGCTTTCCTGTATCTTCCGCATCTTGGACGTGAGGCGGTTGAGAGGATCATCAATTATTTTGAGACCATGGGCGTCAGATGCTACTACAGTGTAGGGGATTTTCTGCATAAAGGTGCCATACAGACCATGGGTGATTTCGCGGGGCATCTGGTGATAACTTATGAGAACTCGACGACGGATTACAGGAGAAGGTTCATTAAGCGGATCCTTGATGTGCTGGGAGGCTTGATAGGTCTTGTTATTACTGCGATCATCACTCCGTTTGTTGCAGTTGCAATTAAACTTGATTCAAAAGGCCCTGTGCTTTTCAAGCAGACACGTATAGGCAAAGGTGGAAGGCGCTTTACCATGTATAAGTTCCGCTCTATGTATGCGGATGCAGAGAAGCATAAGGAAGAACTCAAGAAGGATAATGAAGTAGAAGGACTGATGTTTAAGATGGAAGATGATCCGAGGATCACGCGTGTGGGCAGATTCCTTCGTAAGACCAGTATTGACGAACTTCCTCAGTTTTTTAATGTGATCAAAGGTGATATGAGTCTTGTGGGCACAAGACCCCCGACAGAAGATGAATTTGAAAAATACAGTCCGCACTACAGACGAAGGCTCTCGATCACGCCCGGACTTACGGGAATGTGGCAGGTGAGCGGCAGAAGTGATGTGAAGAACTTCGACGAAGTAGTGGCACTTGACCTGGAGTATATAGACAACTGGTCATTGATGTTGGATGTAAAGATACTTTTGCAGACTATTGTGGTGGTATTCACGGGCAAAGGATCTAAATAAGAACGGAGAGATCATTAAGGTGAAAATAGTCATAATCGGACTGGGATCCATGGGCAAACGCCGCATGAGGCTTTTGCATGAGATTGGACAAAAAAATAATATAGAAATTGAACTTTTCGGAGTAGATGGACGTGCGGACAGACGTAAAGAGGCTGAAGATCAGGCAGAGGAACTGGGATTTTCTGTTAAAGCTTATGAAAGCCTTGAATCTGCAACGCAGAAAAATGATATAGATTGTGCTGTTATATCAACATCCCCCCTGTCACATGCTGCCATTATTGCAGAGTGTATCGAATATAATCTCAATGTCTTTACAGAACTTAATCTTGTTACAACCGGATATGATGAGAACACTTTTGAAGCATCGAAAAGGGGACTTACACTTTTCATGTCTTCCACACCCATATATCGCGATGAGATGAGATATATAACAAAGAAAGTAAGGGCCTTTGATGGGATACTCAATTACACTTATCATGTGGGACAGTATCTTCCGGATTGGCATCCATGGGAATCCTATAAGGATTTTTTTATAGGTGATAAGCGCACAAACGGCTGTAGGGAACTGTTTGCCGTGGAACTTCCTTGGATGATAAGGGCATTTGGGGATATAGAATCTGTTGAAGTGATCACCAGTAGACAGACTGCTTTGGATATAGATTTTAATGATTGCTACAATGTGATCATCAGACACAAAACAGGGCATACTGGAGTTTTGACAGTGGATGTTGTATCCAGACCTGCCGTGCGTAATATGAGAGTGGTTGGTGAACACTTCTTTTTGTCATGGGACGGATCGCCTAACGGAATAAAGGAATATGACGAGGAGACCAAAGAACTTAAGGACATTATACTGTATGAAGATTTTGAACACAGGGAAGGCTATAACCATACTATTATAGAGAATATGTATGTAAATGAGCTTATGGACTTTCTGTCTGTGCTTAAGGGTGAAAAGGAAGCGGAGTACAGTTTTAAGAAGGATAAGGAAGTTTTGGAATTGATAGATCGTATTGAGGATTGCCAATAACGGATGTGAGGTTTTTGTATGATCACGATGTGTGATTATTACGGGATGTGTGATGCTGACGGTAAATGTGTGGGGCATCCCGTGAAGGTCACAAGAGAATATGCGGATATGCTAAAAGATATGGGACAGGAGATCAGGTTAGTATGTTCGCCATGTATAGCTGAAGGAGTATCCCATGATGGTTTTGCGGATATCAATATACTGCCATATGACATATCTGTAGTGGGAAATGGTATCTTCAAGCGAATATTTGATAAGTTTAAGTTGTTTAGGAATATACGTATCGCGCTTAAGAATTCAGGGACCATATTCTTTTATCAGGTTGATTTTTTCTTTTTTCTGTTTATAAAGCTGTTTTATAAAACAGATCGTGACAAAAAGATAGTGATCTTAATATATCATCAGGACTTCACCGGTGGAAAGCTGGAAGGAATCTTAAGGAAGATATATGAAAGCGCACTTAATAAGATTGACGGAGTGATCTATACGGCGAGGGAAACTGTGGTTCCTCATACAAACAGTGCATGGATGCCGGATTTTATCTATAACGAACCTGAGTATGAAAAGTACAGGTTAGCAAAGAAAAATGACAGGGTAGTATGTCTTGGCACCATGAGCAGGTATAAACAGATTGAAAAGCTTATTGATGTATGGCGTACAACCGAGTCTCTTCCGCCGCTCATAATTGCCGGCAGGTTTGACAGTGAGGATAGATACAAATCCCTGTGTGAAGATCTGCCTGAGAATGTGACTGTAAGGGATGAAGTGCTCTCATACGAAGAATACATGATGCTTCTGTCAGAATCTGAGTACAGCATTCTTCCGTATGATATGGATCAGTATAAGAATCGGACGTCCGGTGTGCTTTTAGAGAGCATATACTGTGGAGTTATACCTGTTGCACCGGAAGGACTGTTATCACATAATACACTTCCGGGTCTTGGTTATGATGATATAAGTGATGTGGTGCAGATATTTAATGAAAATGATCCGGACGGTATTAGAGCTTCTTTTGAAGAAATATATACAGACTACGGAACAGACCGTGCCAAAGAAGTATTAAGAAGAATGTTGTGCGCGTAAGTGGATTCCAGGGAGGATTCCGAATAATGAAAAAGCAGATAGGAGTGTTGACAGCTACAAGAGCTGAGTTTGGACTTCTGAAACCATTGATAAAAAGATTAATCGATGAGGAATTTTGTGACACGAAAGTATTGGTGACAGGAGCGCATCTTTCGCCTGCATTTGGGTATACATATAAAGAGATTGAAGAGGCCGGTATCCCTATAGATGTCAGGATTGAATGTGTAACAGAAGGTGACAGCCCACGAGATATATCCAACAACATGGCCATGGCCATGAAGGGCTTTGGTGAGTACTTTGAAAAGAACAGACTGGACCTGTTGATAGTGCTTGGAGACAGATATGAGACTCTTGCCGTATGTATAGCGGCTATGAATGCAGAGATACCGATGGCGCATATTCACGGTGGTGAGGCAACGGAGGGGCTGATAGATGAGGCTGTAAGACATTCCATTACAAAGATGAGCCAGCTTCACTTTGTTACTACAGATGTCTACAGGAAAAGAGTCATTCAGATGGGAGAACATCCCAATCGTGTGTTCAACGTTGGAGCATTGGGCGCGGAGAATACTAAGAATACTGATTTTATCTCATGCGAAGATCTTGGAAAAGATCTCGGAATAGATTTGTCGGGAGAATATGCCGTAGTGACATTTCACCCTGTTACATTGGAAGAAAACAGCGGCGTGGAGCAGGTTGATCGATTGATGGAAGCCATGGATGCTTTTCCGCAAATGAAGTATATTATTACCAAGGCCAATGCAGACGCAGGAGGCAGGCGCATTAATATGCGTATCGACGATTATGCGGCTTCGCATGATAATGTTGTGGCTGTTACATCTCTTGGAGTCAGAAGATATTTGAGCGCAGTAAAGGGCAGTGTCGTTGTGATAGGTAATTCATCAAGCGGTATAATGGAAGCGCCGTGCCTGCACGTTCCCACGGTAAACATTGGAGACAGACAGAAGGGTAGGCTCATGCCTGACAGTGTACTCTGCTGTGAGCCTGATACGCAAGAGATTATTAAGACGATAAAAAAGGCAGTAAGCCATGATTTCCGCGAGGCGGTACGTAACATGACCAATCCGTTTGGCGACGGGAATACATCTGCCAGGATAAGTGATATAATCAGGAAGAGTTTTGAAACACAGGGAAAGATACCTGTAATGAAGGCATTTTACGATATAGAGGTAGACGCTTGAAAAACACCATTTTTATCGGTTGCGTGGAAAGTTCATATGTGTTGTTAAAACATATGCTTGATAAGGGATATAAGGTATCCGGCGTGATTACAATGGAAGATACCGGTATCAATTCAGATTATCATTCCCTTAAGCCATTGGCTGAGCAATATGGTATCGACTGTTTTATCACTGAGAATGTAAATGACAGTGAGACATTGGAGTATGTAAGATCCAAGAATCCGGATGTGATTTATTGTTTCGGTTGGTCAAGGCTCATAGGAAAAGAGCTGCTTAATATACCCGGATATGGTATCATCGGATTTCACCCGGCTGCAATTCCGTATAATCGCGGCAGACACCCACTTATATGGGCTCTTGTACTTGGACTTGATAAGACTGCATCATCTTTTTTTGTAATGGATGAAGGTGCGGATTCGGGTGATATTGTCAGTCGTCGGGAGATCACCATTGATTTTGAGGATGATGCAAAGTCTCTGTATGATAAGGTCTTGGATGCAGCCAAGGATCAGGTGATAGATATCACCGAAATGCTTGATAAAGATGTGTTGGTTAGAACTCCGCAGGATTTAAGTATCGGTAATATATGGAGAAAAAGAGGACGTATGGATGGTCAGATAGACTGGAGGATGTCATGTGATGGCATATATAATCTGGTCAGAGCACTGACACATCCTTATGTTGGAGCGCATTTCATATATAATGACACGGAAGTCAGAATATGGAAGTGCAGTATGGAAAAAAATGATGCATATAGGAATATAGAACCAGGAAAAGTGATCAAGGTCTGTTCCGAAACAGATTTTACAGTTAAGGCTTATGACGGCCTGATACATGTTACTGACTGTGATCAGGTTATATTGACGGAAGGAGAGTATCTTAGATGAATGTAATGGTTGTTTCACCACATCCCGATGATGAGACTCTGGGAGCCGGAGGTACACTTCTTAAATTAAAGGCAAACGGACATAAGATATATTGGCTTAATGTTACCAATATGACTGAAAGATACGGCTATTCCAAGGAAAGAGCAGATGAAAGGGCAAAAGAGATCCAAAAGGTGCAAAGCGCATATGGCTTTGACGGCTTTTACGATTTGGAACTTGAACCCACAGGAATGGATAAGTATGAGACCGGTGAGCTGATCACAAAGTTTAAAGAAGTGTTTGAAGAGGTTAAACCTGAGCTTTTACTGATTCCGTACAGATATGATGTTCATTCTGATCACAGAGTGATATATGAAGCAATATATTCCTGCACAAAAGCATTCAGAGCGCCATATATTAAGACTGTGTTATGCATGGAGATTCTTTCCGAGACAGACCAGGTACAGCCGGAGAATGGTTTTGTACCCAATATTTTTGTGGATGTAACAGATTATATAGATAAAAAAGTTGATATCATGAAGATATATAAAAGCGAGATAGATCAGGCTCCTTTTCCGAGGAATGAAGATGCGATACGTGGATTGGCTGCATTCAGAGGAGCAACGGCATATCAGAAATACAGCGAGGCATTTTATCTTGTAAAGAGCCGTTTGGATTGATTCGTATATTGATCGGAGGTATCGTGAATGACAAGTGAAAAGATACGAATAATTCTCACCTGTGGTGTGATAATTTATTTTGTGCTGATACTGTATTGGCTTAAGACTAAAGCGCTTAATCTCAAGTATTCCCTTTTGTGGATCTTAAGTGGTATAGCCATGGGCATACTTGTGATTTTTCCCGACACTCTCATACATTTATCGCGCCTGATGGGTATTATGACGCCAATGTATGCGTTGCTGGTATGCGCCATCGCACTTATCATCGCCATCCTGATGTCCATCACCTCCATTGTATCGAGACAGAATCGTAAGATCAGGACGCTTATTCAGGAGAATGCCTTACTGGAGAAAAGGGTCAGGGAATTGGAGAATAATTCAAAGCAGATATGAAGACACTGATAATGATACCTGCATACAATGAACAGAATACACTTGAATCTCTTATCCGTGAGATAGAACAGAAATGTCCCGAGGCAGATTATCTTGTCATCAATGACTGTTCCTCGGATGATACCTTAAGTGTCCTTGAAAAAATAGGGGCGTCTTACGTCTCTGCTCCCGTGAATCTTGGGATAGGCGGAGCAGTACAGACGGGATACAAATATGCCTATGAGAACGGATATGACATAGCCATTCAGGTGGACGGTGACGGTCAGCATGATGTTGCCTATGTGCGTGATATGGTAAAAGTGATCGAAAGTGGCGAGGCAGATGTTGTAATAGGATCCCGATTTATCGAAAAAGAGGGATTCCAGTCATCCGGCGCCAGAAGAGCGGGTATACGTTTTTTAAGCGGACTTATATGGCTTATGTCCGGTACGAGAGTAAAGGATGTGACCAGCGGATACAGGGCTGTAAACAGAGAATACATCACTGCTTTTGCGGAGAATTATCCGGATGATTATCCGGAGCCTGAAGTGATAGTCGTGTCATCTCTTTCGGGTGCACGTATCAAAGAGATTCCCGTGATCATGAGGGAACGCACGGACGGTATAAGTTCAATCAATATGAAAAAGTCCGTGTACTACATGATCAAGGTAAGCATAGCGATCATACTGTGCCGTATCAGTCTGGGGATACGTACGGGGAATAAGAATAAGAAATGATCTATTGACCAAGCCACTGACAGAGAATAAGAACATACCAGATGACGGGTAGGAACTGCCCGTCATTTTTGTATTTCTGCCAGATTTGATCAAAGGCTTTCATATTAATATGCTCTGAAGCAGTTACACGGTTATCTGAAATAACTGACTCTGCCCACGAATTCATCTCGCCCTCACGCAGCCATTTTGACACAGGCACGGAGAAACCTTTCTTCGGCCTGTCCATCATCTCCTTGGGAACATATCGGTAGAGGATGTTACGCAGGGGCTTCTTGGTCAGTCCGTCACTTATCTTGTATGACAGCGGAAGTGACCATGCCAATTCCA
>JAILKC010000031.1 GCA_024694055.1 Lachnospiraceae bacterium
GACATATGCCGTCCTGCCTGTACATACCAGGCGATACTTCTTCATTTTACCTTCTTTGTTACCCGCAGGCAATAGCGTTGGAGAACGTGCGCGTGCACGCAATCGGATAAAAACGTTTTTATTTTTTTGATGACACAAAAAAGGTCAACCACCAATTTTGGCGATTGACCTTTAATAAATTCTTTGTGTCAGGATTGTGTCAAAGTTGTGTCAAAACGACCTGTCCAATCCCTCTAAACCCTCTGTTTTACTGGGTCCTACTCTACTGTGTAGGGCATCAGTGCGATGTGACGAGCTCTCTTAACTGCAACAGTGAGTGCTCTCTGATGCTTAGCACAGTTACCTGTGATTCTGCGAGGAAGAATCTTACCACGCTCAGATACGTATCTCTTAAGCTTGGCTGTATCCTTGTAATCTATTACATTGTCCTTACCACAGAATACACATACTTTCTTTCTTCTGCGCATGCCGCCGGGCCTCTTGGCTCTGGGTGCATCTGCGCCTTCTGTCTTATTGTAAGCCATACTAAATGCCTCCTATCTGCTAATCTACGATACCGGTTTAAGAAAACGGCAACTCTTCATCTATTCCATCAGGAATATTCATGAAACCGTCATCTGCCGGTGCCGGAGCTGTAGCACCGGATCCGCTGTTCTGTGAGAAGTCAGATCTTCCCTGTGCGGAACCCTCAGCTCCCTTGCTCTCCGCAAACTCAATATTATCTGCAATGACATCCGTGGTATATACCTTGGCGCCATCCTTATTGGTATAGCTGCCTGTCTGGATGCGTCCTTCGAGTGCAACTTTGGTACCCTTATGCAGATACTTCTCTGAAAATTCTGCAAGCTTGCCAAAAGCAACAATGTTAATAAAATCTGCTGTCTGACCATCCGAATTCTGATTACGTCTTCTGTCTACCGCCAACGAAAATCTGGCAATGGCCATCGAAGTATCATTCTGCGAATATCTGATCTCGGGATCCTTGGTCAAACGTCCCATAAGAATAACTCTGTTCATATACTATTCTCCTATTATGCCTCGTCGCAT
Organism: Lachnospiraceae bacterium; assembly: GCA_024694055.1. GTDB lineage: Bacteria > Bacillota > Clostridia > Lachnospirales > Lachnospiraceae > Colinaster. The sequence continues at coordinate 1,048 of JAILKC010000031.1, forward strand.
CTAACGCATAAATACCGAAGAACATTATCCATGATTCGCATTCTCTGCTCAATCTCTGCCGGAGCAGTTGCCTCTGCGTCGAACTGAATGAAGTAGTAGAATGCCTCTCTCATCTTCTGGATGTCATAAGCGAGACGCTTCTTACCCCAGTCATCGACGTTAGTAATCTGTCCGCCGAATCTCTCAATAAGAGCCTTGCACTTATCAACAGTAGCATTTCTCTCTTCGTCTTCGATAGTAGCATTGACAACAACGGCTAATTCATACTTGTTCATGCTATTACTTACCTCCTTTTGGTCTCTGGCCGGGTATCGCTCCCGACAAGGAATTATATATCACGAGTCGTTATTGTAGCATAGAAATACGCAGATTGCAACACAAATAAGCAATCTGCGCATATTTTCACGGATTTATTGTTATGTTAACTTTTATTCGATCTTTTCTCCCATTATCTCCAGTGCTTCCTTGAATACCTTGCCTATTGAATCATGTATTACCAGATCAGCCTTTCTGTCAGCACTCGTTTCGCTCTTATTGATAAGAACAAGATGCTTTCCATGGAAGTATTGGATAAGCCCTGCTGCCGGATATACGACCAACGAAGTGCCTCCTATTATAAGAGTGTCTGCTGCCTCTATCGCCTCAACAGAATGATTGATTATACTCTGATCAAGACCTTCCTCGTACAGCACCACATCAGGCTTGACTCTCCCACCACATTTCGGACAAGTCGGAACATCCTCAGATTCAAGTATGAATTTCTCATCATAAAATGCGTGACATTTCTCGCAGTAATTGCGAAGTACCGAACCATGCAGTTCATATACCGTCTTGGAACCGGCAGCCTGATGAAGTCCGTCAATATTTTGAGTCACTACTGCCTTAAGCTTCCCCATCTGCTCCAGTTTGGCCAATGCTTTATGCGCATTATTCGGTCTGGCATCAGGATATATCAACTTATCTTTGTAGAATTTAAAAAACTCCTCGGGATATCTCATGTAAAAAGTATGAGATACTAACTGTTCCGGAGTAAAGTTGATCTGCAGCTTCTCATTCCACAGACCATTTGAGCTTCTAAAGTCCGGAATATCCGACTCTGTGCTCACACCCGCTCCACCGAAGAAAACAATGTTGTCACTCTCCTTAAGGATCTGTGCCAATTCCTGTATCTGTTCTGACATGAATAACCTCCCTTCTTAATTACACAAAGCCGCCGGATCATCCGGCGGCATATCAACATAACTATCCTAACAATTCCTGTACTTGGGAACCCAAAGATTCCATCCATTACGCTTACGATTGTCCTCAAGTTCTTCCAACTTGGCCTCTATACGCTGTTTCACCATATCGGATATCTCTTTGGTAGACATCTTCTCATAATCTTCATAGTATATTGGTTCCATAAAATATACCTGTGTGGTGACCTTGCGATAGGAATTGTAATCAAACGGAAGATGCGAATCATATATTGCGACCGGAACTATGGGACAACATGCATTTTTGGCCACCTTAAAGGCACCCGGCCTAAATTCCTGAAGTTTATTGCCGTTATGCATATATCCGCCTTCAGGAAAATATATGAACTTTCTTCCCTCACTGGCCTGCCTGGTCATATCACCCAAAACCTTGACCTGCTGCCTGAAATCCGTCCTGTCAAGCCGTACTCCCTTTACAAGATTAACGACCTGATCCGCAAGCGGCATTTTGCTTCTGCCCGCATCCATCACCACCGAGCATGGTTCCTTGTGAGCATCCATGATACCAAGAGCATCATATTTTCCCTGATGATTGGCATACATTATATATCCGCCATCGGTCGGAAGATTATTCTCTCCATAGCTTACAGTTTTGATCCTTCCTCTGCGTTTCACATCTCTGATTATACTGAGTGCCAGCGAATATCTCTTGTATTCATCATATTTATCTTCATGGCTGCAATAATGATTGGCCATAAGAATATAATAAATGATGAGAGGCAGAGAAAAAATGATCAGAAAATAAAATCTAAGCATAACATTTAAGCATTCCCCTTGTTACTATATATTATATTTTATAAAGTTCTTAAGCAGTTTGTATATCCTCTCGTGACCTTCGTCATTTGGATGAAGACCATCCGGCGCATATCTTTTCCTAAGCATCTCCTCAGCCGGCTGAATACCGCTCAATCTGTAAAGATCAAGAACCGGAAGCGCATAATACGCCGCTACGTCCATGATGATATCCACATAATCCTCAAGACAGCCTCTTACAGGTACACCAAGTCCGTTGAATAAAGCATACTCATCACTATAGTGAATAGGCGTCATGATCACTATCTCAGCCTTGGGATACTTGGAAAGGATCGACTGGTACAGAAGATGAAGTGCTCCATAGAAAGTCTCATCTGTCCTATCCTCCATGCAGCCCAAAGGTGCATCTCCATGGCCGTAGTCATTGGTACCGCCAAAGATAACGATCACGTCCGCATCAGGATCCATCTCATCTACACGGGATCTGAAAAACCGATCCCAAACTTCATTGGAAGGAGTATGTTGTTTGGCTATACGGGTGCCCCCTATGCCATATCCACGCACGATCGAACCATCTTTTTCAAAACGCCTCCAATACGTATATTCCGGCTTAGATGCATTACAGCCTTCAGTGATACTGTCTCCCAAGAAATTGATCTTTAAGCCTTTAAGCTCCATAAGAATCCGAATCCTCCGTACGAATCATCGCTTCAGACATTGGCACGACATTGATCTTAAATATTAAACTTACCCGTTGTATCCTGAAGTGTAGATATGCTGTCCATAACATCCCTTGTCTCATCGGATACATTCTCGCTTGAAGATGTGATCGTCTGCAAGCTGTCAGAAATATCATGTACGGCATCACCAAGCTCTGCCTGTGCAGCACTTATTGATTCGATGGCTCTGCTTATCTCAGTCACTGATACATTGAGTTCTTCCGCACCTGTTCCGAGTTCCTTACTGATATCATTATAGTAATTGGCATCTTCCATATAGTTCTGAGCAAGCGTCTCCAAATTGTCATAGTCACTGAGCACATTCTGTGTCAGGAATTCGATGATTCTGTCGCTTACATTGGACAGAGCTTCTATATTGGCTGTCACTTCACTGGTCAGACGGTTAACCTTCTCGATCTCACTTCCGGTGGTCGTACTCAAACTGTTGATCTCATCTGCAACAACTGCGAATCCTCTTCCGGCATCACCGGCTCTTGCAGCCTCGATGGAAGCGTTAAGAGCAAGGAGATTGGTCTGATTGGCTATGCTCTGGATTGCACTGGCCACATCCACGATCTGCTCGATGACCTGAATTCCTTTGATAGCTTCTTCAAGTTCAGTCTTGGTCTTATTGGTGATCTCAACTGCATGATTCTTATTGGCCAATATCTCAGGAACCATAGCCTTGACTCGTGATATTATCTCACCAGTCTTATCATTCATCTGTCTGGTACCGTCAGTAAAGGTCTCTGTGGCAGAATTAACACTGTTGCATATCTCTTCAATACTGTGTATGCTCGTCGTCTGTGATCCTATTCCACTCTCAGTACGCTGCATCGCAGAATTGATCTCCGAAATATTGTCATTGATCTCTCTGATCTTATCAGAAGCAGAAACCATCTTGTCCCTGATGATCTGAGATTCATCCTGAGTCTTATGTATTGTATCAATGACTCTGTTTTCAAGTTCTTCCAGCAGATAACTTATCTGCTGCACTTCAGACCCTGACTTGTCGATGCTGTCATTTCCTATGATCTTATCCTTAATAAAGATCTTCATGTTCTCCATGGGAGCAAGCTGCTGACCGATAAGTTTGGTCATAATAAGTACAACAGCTACAATAGCTATCATGATGATTATTATGCTGAGTACTACAAGGCTTGTGACATTGCGGCTCACATTGCTTCTGGGCATTGCAAGTCCTAAAAGCCAATCACAACCCTCTACGGAAGAAGTAACAAAGTAATTCTTCTCTCCATCATAATCCGATGTAAGCACAACCTGACCGGCGGGCGAATTCACTATAGATACTATACCCGGCATAACCGATGCAACTGCAACAGCGGTATCTTCACCCGGAAGATAATCCTGATTCTCATGCATGATATAATTGCCGCTTGCATCTATTAAGAAGCCATACTCTCCGGTATCATAGGGAATACTGTTTACAACATCGTTGATATAATCAAGCGTAAAGTCTGCTCCGAGCACGCCTACAAGCTGTCCGTCCCTGTATACGGGTGAAGCGATCGTAATACACATTCCTCCGATAAGGACATCCATATACGGGTCTGTCACTACCGTAGTACCGGCCGCTTTTGCTGCCTTATACCAACCTCTTGCCGTAGGATCATAACCTTCAGGCGGAACCGCATCGGGATCCATCTGAATATGAACCTTATCTTCCATACCATAATAGAGATTAAGCAACTCAGGTCTGCCTTCTGCCTCCGTCGTAACTATCTTCTGTATGTGCTCTCTGTCATAGGAACTGTCCGGAAGCGCCTTGAGTGCCGCAGCTCCCGCTATATTAAGTCCCTTTTCTCTTTCAATCCAGTTGTTAATGGAATTGGCATACTTATCCGCATTAATCTGCAATTCCGTAGTAAGTTTTTCTGTAAGATTACTGCTTGATGTAAATACGATGATTCCTGTCGATACCAACATTGCGACCACCACAATAAGTATTACTGCAACAGTCAACTTACCCTTGATTGTACCTTTCATCTCAATAACCTCCTCAAAGATCTTCCTTCAATGTAGTAAATTATTACCACAGAAAGTATTATACTCTCATTATCTTCTTCTAACAAGAATTTTGACTGATTTTGCCCTGATATTTTATCTGTTATGCGTGTAGTTTTGTCAGATGCGCCCCGGTAAAAGTGACCGCAGCTATGTCCTTGCCCAGATCATCATATATCCTGACATTATAAAAACAGTTAGTCCTCCCATCTTTTATAAGATCAGTCTCGGCATACAGGATACTTCCCCTGGTCATGGATAAAAATGTAGCCTGTCCCACAAGACTTACCGTTGAGGCCGGCTTGTCAAAATTCGATGCAACAGCAAAAGCAAGATCCGCCAGAGTATATATAGCTCCACCCATGATCCCACCATATGCGTTTTTATGATCATCAGTAAGTTTCATGGCACATTTGGCATAATTCTCACCGACTTCCTCTACCGTGATACCTGACAACTTGGTAGCATACAGGTCCTTTGCAAACATCTCTCTGGCTTCTTCCAATCTGGACATATATTCCTCCTGTCAATCCTGTTTTTTATATTATTTTGAAACAGTTGAGAAATTACAGATGGTTCCTCTGGACATCTCATCCACAAGATCCAAGTAAATCTTCTCTGCTTCTTTCTGATCTATATTGCTGTAATCTCCACCGTCTTCAGAATCATAATAATATGTTGCGTTGCCGTCCTCATCATACATTATCATGATATGTTCCATAACCATAAGCTTATCATCAGAAATCGCATACTTACATATCCAATGATTGCTCCCTGTATACAGATATCCCATATTTAAAGTGAGCGGATATGCCGTACCTGCGCTTGTGACGCTGCCGATCTCATAGGGTTTACCATCTTTATATGAATATATAACAGCATCTATAGCCGCCATATTTCCATCAAGATTATCATATGTTCCACTGCTTACAAGCAGCACATCATTGCCACTGATCACCTCATTGACGTAGCCCATTCCGTCTGAAAGTGATTTGTCTACTATCTGCGTAAATGTATCACACCCTGTAATATCTATATCAGGCGCTGCCTCCTTAGCTACATTCTTAATAAAGTCTATCGAGTATTCTTCAAATTCAGACATCTCAGGAGCATTGGCCCCAATCTGTTTGGCCGGATCATACATCATCTCAGCTATGGCCTGAATATCAAATCCATCAAGATCCTTTGCCTGAGTAGACAGAGAGTATGCATATCCGGTCTCTATATCAAACCAAAGGATCAAATCCACATATCCCTCATCTCCTATATATCTGCAGACCCTGCACGGCATTTTTCCGCCGCCCCAATTGCTCATGGTCCAATCATCCTTAACTGTCCAATCATAATAAAGTCCCGATATATCCGTGATCTTAGTTCCGGGAACTGCCTGTTGACGAGCTGTAAAACTTAATCCGTCATAATCAAAATCAAGCTGTATCATTGTTCCCGGAAGTACTGTATTATCCTCTACTTCACACATGCTCCATCTGATATTGGAAGAACCTTCAGGCGCGCTGAATCCATTGGGTGTATACCGGTACGCCTCTTCTTCCGTGCAATCTCTCCACGGATTGGGCATACCTACAGCCGTTTCATCTTCAGTGTCACTCTTTTCTTCAGCCTTTATATCAGGCTGTGTCGTCTCTGTTGCATCTTTACCACATGCTGCAAGTGAAAATGC
>JAILKC010000086.1 GCA_024694055.1 Lachnospiraceae bacterium
AAAAAAAATAGGGTTCTCAGTGATACGAATCGACGATCGGAACTATTTCGGATGGCTTGTCAAAGAGATAGTTAAGAAGGTCTTCCTCATCTCCTGTGTATGTATATCCCATATATACATTGGAAGTTCCGTTTTTACTGCCGTCATAATACGGTACATCCGGATAATCTTCGCTGTAATCTCTGAAATACAGAGTCCTTGTTCTCTTCTGTCCGGGTTTGTAATCATATATCGTTTCGCCTATCACACTGCTGTCCATACCAGCAAGAGATGCCAGCGTAGGCAGAAGCTCCTTATGAGATATGGGCGCGTCCGTTTCCTCCATCTCATCGCTCTCCCTGTATTCCTCTTTTATGAAAAATACGGGCTGCTGACCATATTCCCATCCATGATCCGCCGTTATAATGATGTCAGAGCAGTCATACACTCCCAGACGCTTTAATTCATCGAGATAACAGCGCAATATATTGAGACATCCGAGCGCCGTCTCTTCATATCCTGCATCTTCCCTATAGTTTCCGTTTTCATCATTTTCAAAAACATGAGTGCCCATAATATGCTGCACTATGAACATCTTTGGAGACTCCTTTACAGACAGGCCTTTTTCGCAGAGTTCGCCATAGAAATCATAGTTCTCATGCATTATCGGATCATCCACCACCTTAACGGTATCGGTATACTCGCTCATGGATGCATAGTAATTATTCTTCATAAATTTGGGCACGAGCCTGTATGCGGACATTTTCACCATAAGTCTGCGTATGGCTTCATTATCCACTTCTCTCGTAAGCGGTGCATTGGTCAGATTATCCCATTTTCCATCCAACAGTTCCTCAGCCGGATTGCTTCCGCACATTATACTCAGCTCCGGAGTATATATATTACATTCATAGCCCAGTGCTTTCATATTGCTGTAAAAATATTCGCATTTATCACAGGTCCACGCTCTTTTCGTCCAGTCATTGACAGAGATGTCAAAATCATAAGGATCATTGGTCAGCATATTGTTAAGCGACGGGAATGTGCCGAAAAAGCATGCATCAGCATTGGAATAGAACACAAAATCATGAAGCATATCTATCGCATCAGGCTTGACAGCAAGGGCGTTGCTTAAATCCCTGTCACTGAAACAGTCCACTACAAAAAGTATGATATTGCCGCTTGAGGATACGGTATATTGCTCATATCCGGAAAGATGATACTCGGTATCCGGATATTCATAGAACTGCTCATCCGCTTTTATAAATACACTTACAAGTCCTGCGATCTGTATCATAAGCAAAAAGCCTGCCAAATATGTCAGAACCGGCTTTTTCCTACTCACAGCCTCTACTGCCATACATATGCCTATCACAACCAGCCATATTATCAGATTGGCCGCGATCTCACCCTTCGTCGCAACATATCCGTCAGGATTCTCACCCAGCATGTCTAGTCCTTTATTAAGAAACATATATTGAATATATGCCCCCAGATCCACCGCAAATACTCCGGCAAGCAGCCAGCGCAGTATACCATGCGAAAGAAACGACAATACAATCGCAGCTGTCAGAGTGATCAAAACAGCCATCCGACTTAGATAAAGTCCGTATTCGGCGTATGTAAACGGAAGTTCACTCACATTGGCATATAAAAGCTCTGCCGGAAGCAATACCAACAGCATGAATCCCAAAAGGCCGACTATCAAAAAAGAGCTGATGAACTTTTTCATATACTCCTTAATAAACATATATTTTTCCTCCGGACTTAATCTTATGAATCTTCGAATAAGTATAACACAGAGAGATTGAAATTGTATTAAAAGAATGATCTGATGACCGATCCGTACTGCTATCCATTGTTACATAAATCCTAGTATAATGTATAATACAAAAATTGCAGAGGGAGAATCATCATCACAGACGAGATAAAAGAAGAACTGCTTAAAATGCAGGATGTAAAATACAGGGAGATGCAGGTAAAGATCATACCGAATATAGATCCGGAGAGCATAATCGGAGTACGTACTCCGGCACTCAGGGACTATGCCAAAAAGCTCTAAAAAAGAGAAGATATCGGAGAGTTTTTAGCAGAAGGCATATCTGAAGTCACTTAAGATAAAAAATAAACAGGCATTCTGTGACAACGATAAAGCGGCGGAGGTTACTGTGCCGCTTTTGTTATTTATGATCTATCCTGAATAGCTGGACCGCACAGCCTTCGACACCGTATATACCGAGGTAGCGCATGTCCAGATTATGCTCCATACAGTCAAGTTCCGTGATCGGCCACTCATTATATGTGTTTAGGAACCACACATGGTCATAATCACTGTCAAGATCAAAGTCTTTGACATATACCAGTCTGTCTGCCGGGAAATAGTAGTCATAGACAAATTCCATTGCTTCGTAGTTATATACGACATAATCATTCTCGCCGAGGTATTTATCGAAAAACTCCACTGTCTGCGCGGTATAATGACCTCTGTACTCCTGTACAAAGCATTCCTTATACTGGATCGCACCGCTTAAGAGAAGGAATGCCGTAACCACCAGTGCGATGATCCTGCTCACGCCCCCTTTTCCTGCAAGCTTACCGAATATGATCCCAAAATAAAGCGCCAACATCATCATGGCGACAATCACATATCTGCCGCAGAATATCGGTGACTTACGAAGTGAAATAAGTGTACCCGACACCGTAGTCATCGTAGGGATAAGCATTGCAGCAAAGGCTGCGATCATGCCGGTCTCTTTCTTTTTAACAAGCAGATATATGCCATACAGGCCGACCAAAACAAGCATAAAGATATATACATATACAAATCCCGTGAACGTCTCTGCATCAAATGCCCACGTAAAATATCCCCATATGGTCTGCGCATCTATGGGCGGTATCCAGTAACTCTCTCTCACTGATGTGACCTGCCTGTAGAAATACGGCATCCACGGAGCATAAAGTATCAGCATGGCTATTATACTTATCGCCCATCTGAGTAATCTGTTATCCTTTTTCCTGCCGGTAAATCTGTCATAAATGAGCGCAAGGAACAGCAATCCTGCTTCGTAACACACTGCAACAAACGAAAAATAGTGCAGATAAGCGGCACCAACCGCACCGATGACGAAAAATACCCAGTCTCTTATCCTGTTCTCACTGTATGCTATATAAGCAGATGCACCACATACCGTTACACAAAGGATCGCAAGAGAATACATTCTGATCTGGACGGCATACTCCATGGTGCAGGGCACGCATGTGAAGAACAATAATGTAAAAAATGTCGCCTCATCCCCAATGCGCTTCCTTACTACAGTCACCACATATATGAGTGTACCTGTCATCGGAATGATCGTCGCTATCTTCTGCAGTCTGATATTCTGCGGAGAGATCAGCTCATATATATATGCATAAAAATAATATAACGGCGGATGAACGTCCGCTGCCGTCCCGCTTATGATGCCCGGTATATCAGTCTTTAACAGTTTAAGAGTAAATATCTCATCCGTCGTGACATTGATATTGAATATGAGTGACGCATACAATACGGTAAAGAATCCCACAAGTCCCCATATCAATATATCCCACAGATGTTGCTTAATAAATCTCATATCACGCCATTCCCCGCTGCATTCATATCACTTTATCCAAAGCTTCCTCGATGGAGCTTACATATATCAGTTCTATGCCCTTTACATCGACCGAATCCTTATTGGAGACAGGAAGCACCACGCGCTTAAATCCAAGTTTTTTTGCTTCACTCACACGTATGGATGCATTGCTTACGGCACGTACCTCTCCGTTTAGTCCGACTTCTCCGAATACCACAAGATCATCACTCAAGGCTCTGTTTCTAAAGCTCGATACCACCGACAGCACTATTGCAAGGTCTATAGCGGGCTCCTGTATCTTAAGTCCACCGGCGATATTGACATAAGCATCATGATCGCCGATCTTCATATCCAGTCGTTTCTCAAGCACTGCCATAAGGAGATTCAGTCTGCCGGTATCGCTTCCCGTACTCTGACGTCTGGGAAAACCGAAGTTGGTCCTGGTGACAAGAGCCTGAAGTTCAATGAGTATCGGTCTGGTACCTTCTATTGCGCATGATACTATTGCCCCGCTGGCATCCACGGGGCGTCCCGAAAGCATGTATTCCGAAGGATTCGGCACTTCCGCAAGGCCCTCATTTTTCATCTCAAAGACACCTATCTCATTGGTCGAGCCGAATCTGTTCTTGACTCCGCGCAGTATCCTGTACGACGCATGTCTGTCGCCCTCAAAGTAAAGCACGGTATCCACCATATGCTCAAGCACTCTGGGACCTGCTACCGTTCCCTCCTTGGTCACATGACCCACTATAAAGACGGATACACTCTTCTCCTTGGCCATGCGCATAAGCATCGCCGTGGCCTCTCTTACCTGCGATACGCTGCCTGCTGCCGCGTCCAAAGAATCACTGTACATGGTCTGGATCGAATCTATCACAACAACCTTCGCACCGCTCCTCTTAACCTGCTCGCATATATTCTCAAGGTTGGTCTCACAAAGAAGCATCAGCCTGTCGTTCATGGGACCTATCCTGACCGCACGCAGTTTGATCTGCTTAAGGCTCTCCTCTCCTGATATGTAAAGGACATCTGTTCCTTTATCCGACAGCTGTCTGCAGACCTGCAAAAGAAGGGTCGACTTGCCTATTCCGGGGTCTCCGCCTACCAATGTAAGTGAGCCCGGCACTATCCCACCGCCCAATACTCTGTCAAGTTCGCCTATGCCTATGGTAATGCGATCTTCCTCATCAAGTGAGATATCTCCTATAGAGACAGGCTTATTGTCATCGGCACAGTTCCCCAACCCGATGCCTGTTTTGGCGGCGATTTTCTTATCCACCTTCTCTTCCACCATGGAATTCCATGCCTTGCAGGCCGGACACTGACCCACCCATTTTGATGACTCATATCCGCACTCATTGCAAAAGAATATGCTCTTAATGTTGCTTTTTGCCATATGGCCCCCCTAATATCCTGCGATAACAGAATGAGGACTCATTGAGTCCTCATCGATAAACTGCACAAAATGTTAAATCTCATCAGGCTTTTTTAACAGCCACCTCAACTGCTGCTCCGGAAAGCTCAGCATTGAAGCTTAATTTGCCTCCCATATTGGTCTTCATGACACCGGCACTCACACCGCCCACTATCACTTCATAATCTGTCTCTTCCTGCAGGCCGACCGTGATCTGTGCATCCTCAGAGCCCTCTACTTTAAAAGTAACTCCTCCGTCGGTCTCAACGAAATTATAAACACTGGTGCCCGGTACCGACTCATAGACAAGCATACCGTTCTTCTCAAGCTTGGTCATGGGCTTGTATGTCTTGACCTTCATCAGGTCTCCGCCATACTTAAAATCCTCAAGCTTTGCCTTCTCAGCAAGTTCATGATTGCCAAAGCTAAGTGATCCGTCCTGTTCCTTGCGCAATAATTCTTTGACTGCCATCGTCGTAATCCTCCGTTAGATATTATTATACAGTAACTGATCGCGTGACACCACTACAATCTATGATACTGAAAAAGATATCGCATTATTTCTGTAGGCCACCTTGACCCTGTCACCGGGTTTGATATTCTTAAGCAGGATCTCTTCAGCCAGCTTATCTTCTATCTCTGTCTGAATGGCTCTCTTAAGCGGTCTCGCTCCCATCTTGACATTGGTGAACTTATCAACTATATACTTCTTGGCCGAAGCATTAAGGGTAAGCGTGATATCCATCTGTTCCTTACATCTGCTGCTTAAGTTTGCCGCCAACATGGTAACGATCTCATTCATGTCATCCTTGGTAAGCATATGGAACACCATGATCTCATCTATTCTGTTAATAAATTCGGGTTTGAACATACGCTTGACCTCTTCCATGACTCCGGTCTTCATACGTTCATAATCTCTGTTGGCATCCTTGGATGTCTCAAAGCCAAGGTTCTTGGGCTCTATTATCTTCATGGCTCCGGCATTGGACGTCATGATGATGACAGTATTTTTAAAACTCACCTTGCGTCCCTTGGCATCGGTGATATGACCGTCATCAAGGACCTGCAGCAGTATGTTGAATACATCGGGATGAGCCTTTTCGATCTCATCAAAGAGCACGACACTGTAAGGATTGCGTCTTACTTTCTCTGACAGCTGTCCGCCGTCATCAAACCCCACATATCCGGGAGGTGAACCTATCATCTTGGATACTGTGTGGCTTTCCATATACTCGGACATATCCACTCTTATAAGTGCTTCTTCAGATCCGAACATCGCCTCAGCCAAAGCTTTACTCAGTTCAGTCTTACCTACACCGGTAGGACCAAGGAAAAGGAACGAGCCTATAGGTCTCTTGGGATCCTGAAGTCCCACTCTGCCCCTTCGCATAGCCTTGGCCAGAGCTTCAACCGCCTCATTCTGTCCTATCACACGCTTATGTAATATGCTCTCCAGCTTAAGAAGTCTTGCGGATTCTTTTTCATTGAGTTTGGATACCGGGATCTTTGTCCAGGAAGCGACCACTTCCGCTATCTCATTCTCTCCGACCGTGTAGGCCGAATTGCCCTTTGTTAAGCCCGCACGCTTCTTAAGTGATGCAAGCTTCTTAAGCAAAGCATCCTCTTTTTTCTTAAGATCACCCGCCTGTGTATAGGCTTCAATCTTAATGGATCTCTCTATCTGCAGATCGAGTTTTTTGATCTCTTCTTCGAGTTCTTTATATTTGGGTCTGTCACCCGCAGCATTTAACTTAACGGCACTGGCTGCCTCATCTATAAGATCTATCGCCTTATCCGGCAGATTACGGTCATTGATATACCTGTCGGAAAGTCTTACGGCTGCCTCAATCGCCTCATCAGTGATGACTACTTTATGATGCTCTTCATATTTGTGGACTATTCCCTTAAGTATACGGATGGATTCCTCTGCAGAGGGCTCCTCCACATCCACTGGTTGGAATCTGCGCTCAAGCGCCGCATCTTTTTCCACGTACTTACGGTATTCCGTTATGGTAGTGGCACCGATAAGCTGTATCTCACCCCTGGCAAGCGAAGGCTTAAGTATGTTGGATGCGTCTATCGCTCCCTCGGCGCCTCCTGCACCGATAAGAGTATGTATCTCATCAAGGAAAAGGATCACGTTGCCATCCTCGATGACTTCCTTTATCACCTTCTTGATCCTCTCCTCGAATTCTCCTCTGTATTTGCTGCCTGCCACCATACCGGACAGATCAAGGGTAAGAAGCCTTTTATTCTTCACGGTATCGGGGACATCTCCGGCAACTATCCTCTCGGCAAGTCCCTCTACTATGGCAGTCTTACCGACTCCCGGCTCGCCTACAAGACAGGGATTGTTCTTGGTTCTTCTGCTAAGTATCTGAATGACACGTTTGATCTCGGTATCACGTCCTATCACCGGATCGAGCTTATCCTGTCCGGCCAAAGCCGTAAGATCCCTGCTGTACTGCTCGAGCATCGAATGCCCCGGTCCGCCCTTTTTTAAGCTTTTGGTCTTGAAATCACCAGCCGCGATCTTGCCGTCTTCACCCATGGCCACAAGTATATCCACATACAGTTTCTGTATATTGATTCCGAGTGTGGTAAGAAGGCGCACTCCTACATTGTCACCCTCTGTAATGAGGCCGAGCAGAATGTGCTCCGTTCCTATGGTTTCGCTGTGATAATTGATCGCCGCATTCTGCGCTTCCTTAAGCACAGCCTCTGCCCTTGGAGAATAACCTCCCCTCTCGGCAAGCATGGTGACCGAATCCACCGATACGAAATCATGGATGAGTTCTGTAATATTTATCTCTGTCGCGCCGTTATCCTGCAGCACCCTGGCTGCCACACCGGTATTCTCTCTGATAAGGCCAAGCAGTATATGCTCTGTACCTATCTGATTCTGGTGCATCTTCGTGGCACTCAGTCTGGCCAGATGCAACGCAGTCCTGGCCTTGTCCGTGTACTCTGGTTTCACTCTCTGTTAATCCTCAAGATCAAGGAATTCAAATTCCATATCGTCATCTATATCCTTAAGTCCCTTGGTAGACCATGCACCGTCTCCTGCAGGACGGGCAGCACTTATATCACTGTTACGGATCCTTTTCGAAGGACGGACGTATTCTTCTTCTTCCTCTTCCTCCTCTTCATCCGCTTCATCATACTCTTCATCTTCGTAATCGTCGTACTGCTCTTTATTCTTCTTGCCAAAGCCGAAGCCTCTGCCCTTACGCTTGGGAGCTCTTCTGTCATCCTCTTCGTCTTCGTACATATCCTCTACTTCTTCTTCGCGATCATCATCGTAATAATCGTCTTCGTCTATATCATCGAATTCTTCATAACTGTCTCTTAATCTGAATAAGAGGATGGCAATTCCGATTATGAGTAAAAGCATGATGACTGCCATAACTATGATAACGATCTTCATGGTCTTGACTTCAGCACTGTCATCATCAGTAGTATTCATACTCTGTTCCATAACCGCATAAATATTGCTGATAGCCTGCTTGGTACCGCGTATGTGGTCATAGAGGAACCATTCCTGTGTACCTTCACCGTTTTCTTCATATCTTACTTCGTAATCATTGCTCACCACGGGCTCTGCGGGTTCTTCCTCCACAGGCTCCTCTTCTTCAACAGGCTCCTCAGGCGCAAGATCTGCCTTGGTGGATGTTACCTGTAAAAAGTCTGATCTGATAAATCCCTCGGTAGTCTTACCATCAGCCTCGAAGCTTATCTTGTACCATACTTTTCCATCGGAGTCTGTAGCCTCACCATTTACGCTTACTTCCTGGCCGTTCTTGGCTGATCCGCTCTTGCTTGCCTTGGTACCTGCCGCAGATCTTACCGTTACGGTATCAGCCGTAACTACTGCCGTAAGTACATCACTGTCCGACACATCCGAAGAAGCCTCGCTTCCAGCCGGTTCAGCCGGAGCGTCATTGGATGATGAATTCGATTCTGATGACGAATTCGATTCTGATGACGAATTATCGGATGCTACACTGCCATCCGGATCAGATACAAGGTCTGCTCTGATATATCCTGTCTCATCACCTTCAACCTTGACCTTATACCATGTATAGCCGTCAGATGCGGTGGTACTGCCAAGTACATCAAGCTTGGTTCCGTTATTAACACTTGATACGGGATCTGATGATGTGCTTGCCTCTTTTCTTATTCTGCAGGGGCCTCCCGTAACTTTAATCGTAGCCGCATACACATCCGAAGAATAAATACTTATTCCCGCCGTAATAGCAAAAAGTGCTAATATGATCTTAACTCTTCTTTTCATATTGATCTCCAATCTCCCTTTACAGTCTTTATATATAATATCATGCTTCGTCTATCGCTTTTCCAATATCATGTCGCATGTATTTACCGTCAAAATCTATAAGCTCGGTCGCTTCATAGGCTTTGGCCCTTGCAGCCTTAAGATTGGCACCCTTGGCTGTGATACCAAGCACTCTTCCTCCGTTGGTCAAGACCTTGCCTCCTTCAAGCTTTGTTCCTGCATGGAAACAGAACATATCGCTCTTACCCTTAAATGCCTCAAGGCCTTTTATCTCTTTGCCCTTTTCATACTTAACGGGGTAACCGTCTGATGCAAGTACCACGCAAACTGCCGCATTATCCTCGAATTCAAGTTCTACATCGTCCAGATGACCGTCCACGCAGGCTTCCATAACATCAAGTATATCATTCTTCATACGCGGAAGAACCACCTGTGCCTCCGGGTCGCCGAATCTGGCATTGTACTCAAGTACTCTCGGTCCCTTGGGTGTAAGCATAAGTCCGAAAAATATAACGCCTTTGA
Organism: Lachnospiraceae bacterium; assembly: GCA_024694055.1. Lineage (GTDB taxonomy): Bacteria > Bacillota > Clostridia > Lachnospirales > Lachnospiraceae > Colinaster. The sequence continues at coordinate 9,821 of JAILKC010000086.1, forward strand.
ATTCTCTTCCCTCGGATCTCATCGCATCCACCGTGGCCTGATATATGTGTTCCTTACAGAACTTGTCAACCTCCTCCGTATAGAAAGGACTTGGTGAAAATGTGCCCATTCCTCCGGTATTAAGGCCCGTATCTCCGTCTCCCGCTCTCTTATGATCCTGAGCAGACGTCATGATCCTTATGGTCTTACCGTCAGTAAACGAAAGAACTGATACTTCACGGCCTGTCATGAACTCCTCTATGACCATGCGGCTTCCGGCTTCGCCGAACTTCTTATCAAGCATGATCTGTCTTGCCCCGGCCTTGGCTTCCTCAAGATTATTGCATATAAGCACGCCTTTGCCAAGTGCGAGTCCGTCAGCTTTAAGCACTATGGGCATATCCGCTTTTTCAAGATAAGCCAGTGCCTTGTCATAATCATCAAAGTTCTCATATGAAGCGGTAGGTATACCGTATTTTTTCATAAGATCTTTGGAGAATGCCTTGCTGCCCTCAAGTATGGCCGCATTCTTCCTCGGTCCGAATGTCCTTATGCCGACAGCCTCCATCTTATCAACTAGTCCGCCTACAAGCGGATCGTCCATTCCTACTATACAGAAATCAATCTTATTTGCTACGGCGAATTCAGTAAGCTTGTCAAATTCCATCGCACCTATTGCGACGCACTCAGCCACCTCTGATATTCCGGCATTACCCGGAGCACAATATATCTTATCCGCACGTGAACTCTTGGCTACGCTTAATGCAATGGCATGTTCTCTTCCGCCACCACCGACTATCAATACTCTCATACTTTTACTGCTCCTCACTAATGATCACTTTTCCATCGGCAATCTTTACCCTGCCTGCAGCTATCATATCTATGGCCTTGGGCAGGATAACCCACTCTGCCTGTTCCATTATCCTCTTCTGAAGGACCTCCGGAGTATCGCCCTGCAATACTTCAACAGCCTTCTGTAATATGATCGGTCCGGTATCCGTGCCCGCATCCACAAAATGCACCGTGGCACCGCTTACCTTAACTCCTCTTTTAAGTGCGGCCTCATGAACCTTAAGTCCGTAATATCCGACTCCGCAGAACGAAGGTATGAGCGAAGGGTGGATATTGATGATCCTGCCCTTATATCTGTCCACCATCGTCGCCGGAATATTGACAAGGAAGCCTGCTAAAACTATTAAATCAGGATTGAACTTATCTACAGTCTTCAAGAAACCTTTGTTAAAGCTCTCTCTGTCTTCAAAGTCCTTAGGGCTTAAACATGCCGTCTCTATGCCGGCTTTGTGTGCTCTTTCAAGAGCATAGGCACCTTTGTTATTGCAAAAAACGCCTGTTATCTCGGTATTCCGTATCTCACCTTTGTCTATCGCATCTATTATGGCCTGAAGATTGGTACCTCCACCGGATACACATACGACGATTCTCATACTAACTCAACCTCTTTATTGCCATCGATCACTTCGCCGACAAGATATGCCTTTTCTCCGGCTGCTTCTATAGCCTTTATCGCCCCCTCTACGTCGGCCGGATCTACGGCGATCACCATTCCAAGGCCCATATTGTAGGTATTATACATCATCTTATCATCTATGTCGCCGGTTCTCTTAAGCAGTCCGAATATCGGAGGTATGGGATAAGAATCCCTATTAATCCTTACCGACACACCGTCCGGAAGCATACGCGGGATATTCTCATAAAAACCACCGCCGGTGATGTGACTGCATCCCTTTATCGTGATTCCTGCCTTCTTGACATCTGCAAGGGCTTTTACATATATCTTGGTGGGACGGATAAGCGCTTCTCCGAGAGTCTCTCCAAGTTCATCATAATATGTATCAAGGCTTTCTTTGGTCATCTCAAAGACCTTGCGTACCAAAGAGAATCCGTTGCTGTGCACTCCGCTTGAAGCTATACCGATGATCTTGTCTCCCTTTTTGATATTTTCGCCGGTGATCATATCCTTCTTATCCACAACGCCGACTGTGAATCCCGCAAGATCATATTCGTCCTCAGGCATAAGATCCGGATGTTCCGCCGTCTCGCCACCCACAAGTGCGGCCCCTGCCTGCTTGCAGCCTTCTGCAACGCCCTTGACTATGGCTGCAATCTTCTCGGGAATATTCTTACCGCAGGCTATATAGTCAAGGAAGAATAAAGGCTCTCCACCCGAGCATGCCACATCGTTAACACACATGGCAACCGCATCTATTCCTATCGTATCGTGCGTATCCATCAGAAATGCGAGCTTAACCTTGGTACCGCATCCGTCTGTTCCGGATAAAAGTATGGGATCTTCCATATCTTTGATCTTATTAAGAGAAAACGCTCCGGCGAATCCTCCCAGACCACCCAACACTTCTTCTCTTGCCGTACCCTTCACATAGTCCTTGATAAGTTCAACCGATCTGTATCCGGCTTCGATATCCACGCCTGATGACTTGTAATCCAATCCCATATGTCCTCCCTTTTTATCACTTGGTATATTCTTTGTATCCTACTTCTTTTAACTTCTTATCCTTGGCAACCACCTGCTCCTTTAATGACTCCTTATAG
>JAILKC010000051.1 GCA_024694055.1 Lachnospiraceae bacterium
ACAATATGATAAGGTTAGAGATATTTCATGTGTAAAAACATTTAAGTTTTCGAGCAATGTTCACGCAGATACCGTGTACCCATTTAATTTTCCTGATATCCTTATGCTGTCGCGAGGCAGAATCGACAGACTGTATAGAACTTATGATGGAAAGAATATAAGTAAAACGGATTTTTTGATTCGGACCATGTCAATCCGAGGTTGGTTGGAATTTATAAAGCGAGCCTGTAGATCACATCTCAGTATCAGAAAAATGAAACAATTGTGGGATGTGAATTAGGATGCATCAGAGAAAATAAAGAACAAGATATGAGAAAAGCAAAAGGACATATAAAAAAACTCAATAGACTTTTAACAACTGCGCAGAAAACATTGGGAGTGTTCGTCCTGCTTTTTTCTATTTTCGCAGCAGTATTTGAACTTCTCGGAGTGTCCGTTATAGTCCCGCTTATCAATGTTTTAGTCGATCCTCGGGAATTGCTTAGCAACAAATACATAGCAATGATTATTCCGAGTGCCATAGACGCTACAAATCTTTCTGAAGAAAACAGGAAACTCCTGGTTATTACTGTTATCATTGGAACAATAATTATATATCTAGTAAAAAATGCTTTCTTTATCTTTAATACATGGCTTAAGAACAAATACGCGTTCAAGATACAGCGAGAGATGTCCGTGGCAATGATGCAAAAATACATCAGAAACGGATATCAGTTTTTTTTAAATCACAATTACAGTGAATTGCGCCAGGGAATGGATGGGGATGTTCGCGCGTTATACTATATCGTCAGCGGGATATTGCAGATAACCACGCAGATATTGATCGTTGCGCTTATAGGCATATATATGCTAGTTGCAGACTGGAAACTGGCAATCGGTGCAATTTTAACCGGAGCAGTATGTCTACTTTTTGTCATGGGTATATTCAGACGTCGTATGTCTGAAAGTGGCAGATTGTTAAGAGAATTATCTATAAAAGCAGAAAAGACCATGGAGGAAACACTTCATGGAATCAAGCTTGTGCTGATAGCTCATAAAGAGCGGTTCTTTATAGATAAGTACAATGAAGAGGTGACTAAGCGCAATAAGGTGGACGTGGTAAAAACGGCAGGATCGGAATATCCTATGTATATCATAGAGGCCATATCAATAACCGGAATAATGATCAGTCTGTGCGTGAGGGTATTATCATTAGAGGACCCGACGGCTTATGTAGCTGTGCTGGGATCGTTTGCAGTTGGTATGTTTAGGATATTGCCCGCTATTGGCAAAATATCATCTACAGCCAATGCAATTGTTGCCTCGATCCCCAGTCTTGACTCCATATATCACAATATGTGCGAACAGGAGGATGAATCTATAAACGCACAATTGACTGATCGTGATTGTTCGGATTTTGTTTTTTCGAATTGCATAGAAGTTAAGGAGCTTACATTTGGTTATTCCGGAAGTGATAATACTGTATTACAGGGTATCGATCTTACGATCAAAAAGAGTACATCTGTTGGTGTTATCGGTGAATCGGGTGCCGGGAAATCTACACTCGCTGATATTTTGCTTGGATTACTTAAACCGTCAACCGGAAAAGTGACGATTGATGGAATCGAATTGGAAGAATTGGCACGTAACGGATGGAATGGGATCGGATATGTTCCGCAGACCATATTCCTAACGGATTCTACAATAGCGGAAAATGTCGCATATGGTATAGCGGAGCAAGAGATAAACAGAGAAGAAGTAAGACAGGCGCTTAAGAGAGCCAATGTTCTTTCTTTTGTGGATTCACTTCCGGATGGAATTGATACCATGGTTGGAGACAGGGGCGTAAGGCTTTCGGGAGGACAAAGACAACGAATCGGTATTGCAAGAGCACTGTATACTTCGCCGGACATACTGATCCTTGATGAAGCCACTTCTGCGCTTGATAATGAGACAGAAAAAGCGGTGATGGAAGCCATAGATCGCCTGCAAGGCGAGATAACGATGATCATTATCGCTCACAGATTGTCCACGATCAAGAATTGCGACATTGTTTTGGAAGTAAAAGGTGGAAAAGTATTTAATAAGAAAGTTGAAGAAATATAGGCTTGAAAGATGAAGAACGCTGAAAAATGGTGTGAAAGTAAATATGTGTTACGCAATGGGAGTTTGTGTTCTTCGGGTGATCCAAAAGAAGTTGGTGCGGGCTCATATCTTATGGCGTCTGTCATAGGAGAAGTTTACAGTCGTATGATTCCCAAGTATTCCAGAGGGAAACTGCTGGATATCGGTTGTGGAAAGGCGCCTATGTATGGTTTGTACAAGCAGTATGCAGAGGAATGTATATGTATTGACTGGGACAATACTGAGCATGGCAATGAATATATTGATATGGCTGTAGATATCTCGGGGAGATTACCTTTTGAAGACGACACTTTTGATACAGTTATATGCAGTGATGTGCTCGAACACATATATAATCCCGTTGATACGTTGAATGAGATGGTAAGAGTATGTAAAAGAAACGGACATATACTTCTTAATACTCCTTTTTCTTATTGGATGCACGAGGAGCCGTTTG
>JAILKC010000104.1 GCA_024694055.1 Lachnospiraceae bacterium
GAAGCAGGTTATATGGATTGGAGGGTCGTATGAGTAAGAAAAGGGCGTTGTTTATTGGCGGAACCGGGACGATCAGTACAGCGGTTGTTAAGAGACTGGCAGATGTACTCGGTTGGGAAGTATGGGTGTTAAATAGGGGAAATCGTGCGCACGTATTACCTGATGGAGTGAAGCAGATCGTAGCGGATATCAATGATGAGCAGGCAGTGCTCGACAAACTTGGGGATGAGACATTTGACTGTGTATGTGAGTTCATTGGTTTTCATGTTAAGCAGGTGGAGCGTGATGTACGTCTGTTTGAGGGAAGGACAAAGCAATATATCTATATAAGCTCCGCATCGGCATATCATAAACCGGCATCGAGCTATATCATCACTGAAGGGACTGCTCTGGCCAATCCGTACTGGCAGTACTCCAGGGATAAGATAGAGTGCGAAGAATATCTGATGAAGATGTATAAAGAGAAGGGCTTCCCGGTGACCATTGTAAGACCGAGCCATACATATGATGAGAGGAATATCCCTATCGGTGTACACGGAAAGAACGGCTTTTGGCAGGTGATAAAGCGCATGCAGGAAGGAAAGCCTGTTATTATCCAGGGTGACGGAAGCAGTCTGTGGACACTTACATGGAACGGAGATTTTGCCATCGGATATACGGGACTTATGGGCAACAGACATGCCATAGGAGAGGCTTTTCAGATCACATCGGATGAAACGCTTACATGGGATCAGATATATCAGACTATCGCAGATGCTCTTGGAGTGAAGCTTAATGCCTATCATGTATCAACGGACTTTTTGCGCGCTGTGGGCGATAAGTACGGATATGATTTTACAGGTTCACTTGCAGGTGACAAATCGGTATCGGTTGTTTTTGATAATACCAAGTTAAAGAGAGCGGTTCCGGATATGGCTACCAATGTGAGGTTTGACATGGGTGTCAGATATGCACTTGATTATATCCTGTCACATCCTGAGGAATGTCAAAAGGAAGATAAGGAGTTTGATGAGTGGTGTGACAGAGTGATCAAAGCTTTGGAGAATGCCAAGAATACCTTAAAAGATGCAGGCATGGATCTTACAGATGAGGAATTGGATCAGGTATAAGGAGGATACTTTGGGTCTCCTAGTGTAAGATTGAGTGATCTTAATAATAAGAAAGATTAGTATAGAACAGGTAACGACAGGGGGATAAAGATGAACGGAATGGAACTAAATTGGGATGAAGATCAGCGCATTCTGCGAGTGGCATTTTCGGGAAGACTTGATGCCGCGACAGCCGAGCTGCATGAGCAGAAGCTTTTTCGTGCGCTTGAGCATAAGGAGAATGACACCTGTTTGATAGATGCGGAGAAACTTGGTTATATCTCAAGCGGTGGCTTAAGGCTTGTCCTTGATGTCAAGAAGAGGTGTGATGACACACGCATCATCAATGTATCTCTTGATATATATGACATTTTGTCCATGACCGGATTCACGAAATTCCTGCCGGTGGAGCGCCGCATACGCGAAGTGAAGCAGCCTGCTCCCACCATGCTTTTATGCAAGGAATCCGACGGAGAAGTCTTCCGCTCTACGGATGACATGGTAGTCAAGATCTTTAATCCCGATATCACATATGATTATGTGCAAAAGAGACTGCAACTGACCAAAGCCGCTATCACACACGGTATTCCCGCACCGATAGCTTTTGAGATAGTAAAATGTGACGACAGATTCGGCGTCATATCGGAGAAGATATACGGTGAGACCCTTGCCGATCTGTGGGAAGCTCATCCCGACAATATGCAGGAAGAGATCAGCATGCTCGCAGAACTTATGCTCACATTGCATGACAGTGTTGTAGAAGAAGAGGAACTGCCCGATTACAAGGCAAGGATGATAGAAGAAGTTAAGCAGAACAGGAAACTTACAGCCGATGAGCAGCAGAAGCTGATTCACCTTGCCGACATACTTCCGCCGGCCAAGGCATTCATCCATGGCAATCTGCGCTTAAGTAATATACTTAAGCAGGATGGACGTCTGATCCTTTTGGATCTGACACGTTGCGGCTACGGCAATGCTATTCTTGATCTTCAGACGGCAGCTTCCGCAATGTGCGCAGACGGGCATGAGAAGTTTTGGCAACGCTTTTTTGACTATTATACCCGTAACCTGGATAAGGATAAGCGCGATCTTTTGGAGAACTCTCTTCATCCCGAGATCAAGCCATGGTGGATGTGATGATATTGTTTAGAAATGCTTGTAATCTTTTAGGCGATCGAGTACTTTTTCGTACCAGCCGCCTTTAAAGAACAGGCATGCAAGCGGATCCACGGCATAATAATCAGGTTTTCTCTCGTTGATGATACCTGAAAGTATGGCCAGTGCACGACAGCCTCCGCAGCAGCGCCCGAACCACTCACAATTATCGCATATACTGTTCTTTTCGCGCAGTGCGTAGAGATTTGTACACACCGCTTCAAGCCATTTACCGCCTTGCAGAATATCAGCAAGGCTTCTTTCTTTTAAACTGTCAAAGTGAATGTTAAAAGATGACAGTTCTCCACACATCTGCAGACATGGTGCGACTTCACCCTCGCAGGTGACCGCCATCATGGTGCGATTGCCTTCACACACCGGTGCGGTGGGATGGTAGACACCGTCCTTACGATGTTCCTGCACCATTTCATAAGCGCCCAATGAAGGATATAAACAAAGGAACATCCAAATGCACACATTCATCTTATGCTCCCCTCCCAAATACCATTCTGACAGGTCAAGCATCCGATCGAAGTATTCTTCCTGTGTGAGCGATCCATTCGGCGAATTCTTTACCCATCTGCTTGTCTCGGTCGTACGGATAATGCGTGTCTCTGTTACGCCGATATCCTCAAGGACTTTAAGAGTCTCTTTCATGGAATCAAGATTGTCACGAAACACCTGTGTCTGCGCACGTGTGACAAATCCGCCTTCTGCACAGAGTTTGAGTGCTCGGAGAGCATCCTGTTCAGCGCCCTTGTGTCCTCTCATCCAATCATGATGGCCCACTCCGTCGAAGGATATCTTGATCTGTGGCGTAGCCCCCAATTCTCGAAACAGATCAAGTGTCTCTTCATTTAGATAGTGTCCGTTGGTAGTAAGACGCTCAAGTACCATATTGCGCTTGTATATCTCACGTACGATATCATTGAACTTTGGATGCAGCATAGGCTCTCCGCCTGTAAGCGTAAAACCGTGAAAGCCGCAGTCCGCAGCCTGGTCCAAAAGATCGAGAAGTTCGTCATAATCCCACTCCGACATACGATCTGTATTATCAGCTGCGTTAAAGCAGTGACGGCAATTATAGTTACATTTACCGGTAAGCATCAGATTCATTGCCGGTACAAAACGGTGCGGATACTTGCGATAACGCGACCAATCAGATGGCGCCTGTCCCTTTTCACACTGTGATATCAGACCATGTTCTGCTAAAGCCTTAAGCTCTTCGCTGTCCGGCAGATCGTGTTCACCGTCGCATTGCAAGAGCAGATCATAAGTCTTATCGTCCACACGTATAGGCGATGCTTCCAGCCGGTGATACATACCGTGATTCACATATTTCCATGCCCTTAAGGCGTAATCTTCGTTCAGTCTGTAATACATATTAAATGTCCCCCATGGAGCCGGTGTTTTGTTCTGCCTGGTTACATATAGGATGTATCGGATACGTAAAAAGGGGTTAAAAACAGCCGATGCCGATGCGCTTGTATTTTTCATCAAAATAGTGTCCAAAAATCGGGGAATAATAGTACGTACGCTGGTTTTTGCTGCAAAAATATTCATAGGTATTCAACGTATTGCCGGTGCCACCTATTTTTATGGTTTTGGCTCCTTTATATTGAATATCACCTTTCGGATGAGATCCTTTATGGTAAGGACAGTAACCGCTATAACCGTTAGCGCCGGGATCACCATCACCACCGGTTGCAAATGATAGCATTTCATCAGGAAGCTCAATTCCGGCCGCACCCGCTAAAAGCATGAGTTCTTCCGTGTTCTTACATTCTTTTGCTTTATTTTTCTGCTCGTCCGTGAGACTGTCCCACAAAGCTGCCAAAGCTTTATTAAGTTCGTTTGTTCTGTTTTCGTCCATGTATAACCCTCCTTGTCATTCTGTAGTGTATTACAGATCAGACTGCTTATATATTATTATACGATAAAAACACACGTGTGACGGATGATTTTGAAAACAAAGTTTTTATTGACAGATAAGGCTTCTTCCTATTAATATATGTATATTAAAAATCAATTGTATACATGTATAATCATTGATTTTTGAGAGGAGGATTTATTATGAAGAAAAAGATTTTATCAGTCATGCTGGCTTCTGTAATGGCCATAAGCATGATAGGATGCGGAAGCTCGGCTGTAAGCGGCGTTTCTGAGGAAGCACCCGCAGCAGCAGAGAGTTCGGATGCAGATGCGTCAGCAGACGCAGCACAGCCTTCGGGAGAGGGTTCGGCTACAGATCTCAACGTTATGCTTGAGACACCTGTTGAGTCACTTGATCCCCAGCAGGCAACAGACGGTACATCTTTCGAGGTGATCGCTGATTACACGGATGGTCTTATGCAGATGGATGCAGACGGACAGGCAGTCAATGCTTTGGCTGAGAGCTATGAGATCTCAGAAGACGGTCTTACTTACACGTTCCACATTCGTTCCGATGCCAATTGGAGCAACGGTGAGCCTGTAACGGCTGCCGACTTCGTATTTGCATGGCAGAGAGCGGTTGATCCCGAGATTGCTTCAGAGTATTCATACATGTTAAGCGATATCGGACAGATTGTTAATGCACAGGATATCATCGACGGTACCAAGGACAAGTCAGAGCTCGGCGTTACAGCTGTAGATGACAAGACTCTTGAGGTTAAGCTCATCGTTCCTGTCAGCTACTTCTTAAGCCTTATGTATTTCCCTACATTCTATCCTGTTAATCAGGCTTTCTTTGAGAGTGTCGGCGATACATTTGCTACAAGCCCTGAGACAACACTGTCAAATGGTGCGTTTGTTCTTGATGAGTACCAGCCTGCAGCTACAACGATCCATCTTACCAAGAATGAGAATTACTACAACGCAGCAAGCGTTAAACTTGCAGGACTTAACTATCAGGTTATCCAGGATTCACAGCAGGCTCTTATGAGCTACCAGAACGGTGACCTTGATACCACTCTGGTAAACGGTGAGCAGGTAGATCAGGTTAAGGATGATCCTGCATTTAAGGCGATCGGTGCCGGATACCTGTGGTATATCAGTCCCAATCTTAAGGACGTTAAGGAACTTGACAACTTAAATATCCGTTATGCCCTTACAATGGCTCTTAACCGTGAGGCTATAACAACTGATGTACTTAAGGACGGTTCAGCTCCTACATATACAGCAGTTCCCGGACAGTTCGCAGCAGGTCCTGACGGATCAGACTTCTCGGCAGATCAGACCAAGTTCTCTGATTACTGCAGATTTGATGCAACAGCCGCTGCAGATTATTGGGCTAAGGGTCTTGCAGAGCTCGGAATATCAGAGCTTAACCTTACAATGATCCATGATGCGGATGATGCACCTATCAAGGTTGCACAGGTAGTTAAGGAGCAGCTTGAGACTACTCTTCCCGGACTTACTGTTGAACTTCAGCAGATGCCCAAGAAGGAGAGAGTTGAGCGTATGCAGGAAGGTGAGTTTGAACTCGGTCTTACACGTTGGGGTCCTGACTATGCAGATCCTATGACATACCTCGGAATGTGGGTGACCAACAACTCTAACAACTATGGTTTCTGGAGCAATGCAGAGTATGACAAGATCATCGATGAGTGTACGACAGGTGAGACAGCCATGGATGCAGCAGCTCGTTGGGCAGCACTTTACGATGCCGAGAAGATCGCTATGGAAGAGGCTGTTATCTTCCCTCTTTACACACAGTGTAATGCAGAACTTATCTCAACAAGCGTTTCAGGAATTGAGTTCCACCCTGTAGCTCTTAACAGAGTATATAAGAATGCAGCTAAGAACTAATTTGATTTAGTATTGATGCGCGGGGATGGATAGTGCTACATTATTCGTCCCCGCTTTTTTATCTTTCATTGGGGCAGCTATGAAAAAATATGTAATTAAACGAGTGGTCACAGCGGCGTTTACGCTTTTGGCCATCACACTTATTCTCTTTATCCTGATGCAGCTCATGCCGGGGTCTCCGTTTAATGATGAGAAACTCAATGACGCGCAGAGAGCTTCGCTATATGCCAAATACGGTCTGGACCAACCGATCATAGTCCAGTTCTTCCGTTATGTCTTCAATATGTTTAGGGGGGATCTGGGAGTAAGTTATAAGATATCCAAGAACACTCCCATCACGCAACTTATTGCATCAAGACTTCCGATATCCGTCGGAGTAGGTTTTGCCGCAGTACTCATAGGCGCGGTGGCAGGTCTTTTGCTGGGATTGCTCGCAGCATTTAAAAGAGATACGGTATGGGATACCCTGGCTACCATAATCTCGGTCATCGGCGTTTCGGTGCCTTCATATGTGTTCGCACTGGCGCTTTCCTATCAGTTCGGGTTCAAATTAAAATGGTTCCCGATGCTTTTTTCGGCTAAGGATGTGATCGGATCCAGCGTTCTTCCTTCGATCTCACTTTCAATGTTTACCATGGCATCGATCGCCAGGTTCACGAGAGCAGAGATGATAGAAGTTTTGGGTTCTGACTATATGCTCCTTGCTGAAGCCAAGGGCCTTTCGGGCAAAAAGCTGATATTCAGTCATGCTCTGCGTAATGCCCTTATTCCAATCATCACAGTGTTGGCTCCTTTGGTCGTTGATCTTATGACAGGTTCTTTGGTCGTTGAGAAGATCTTTTCGATTCCGGGAGTCGGTTCGTTACTTGTTAATGCGATCCAGTCTAATGACTATAACGTGGTTATAGCCCTTAGCTTTATATATTCGGCAATGTACATAGGGATCATGCTTGTCGTGGATATTCTCTACGGCGTGATCGATCCAAGGATCCGTGTGGCGAAAAAGGAGGATTAAAATGGCAGAAACAGCAGTATTGACAAAAGAATCCTACGTCCCTACGGATGCGGATTTTAAGTTAAAAAATAACGTATCGGATAATTTCGTAGACTCCAATTTTGCCTCCCAGAGTTTCTTTAAGGAAGTGGTGGCAAGGTTTAAAAAGAAAAAGAGTGCGGTACTCGGACTTGTATTTGTCCTTATCATCACTTTCTTTGCTTTTGTCGGACCGATCATGAATGAGTATACATATTCGGGACAGGATCTTTCCAAGAAGAATCTGGCACCGAGGATCCCGGTTATCGAATACACGGGACTTTTTGACGGTCACGAGAATATATCGACTACATCAGGTGTAAAGACTGTTAACCTGTATTTTGACAATAAGCTTACGGACACCTTCTTCTGGTTCGGAAGTGACAATTTCGGAAGAGATATCTGGACCAGAACATGGTCCGGAGCACAGGTCTCACTTATCATAGCGGTAGCGGCGGCGATTATCGACATGATCATCGGAATGAGCTACGGCCTTATATCCGGGTACTTTGGCGGCAAGGTGGATATGGTGATGCAGAGAATACTGGAGATAGCCAACGGTATTCCAAGACTTGTCATCGTGACGCTTTTGCTTTTGGTATTTAAGCCGGGTATGATCACTATCATTGTGGCACTGATGCTTACCGAGTGGGTCGGAATGAGCCGTATAGCCAGAGCGGAGATGCTTAAGCTTAAAGAGCAGGAGTTCGTTCTTGCTTCAAGGACACTTGGAGCGGGGAGCATGCATATTATCTTCAGTGAAGTACTGCCCAACATAATCGGGCCCATCATCACTCAGATCATGTTCTCCATTCCCACAGCGATCTTCACGGAGGCATTCCTTTCCTTTGTGGGCCTTGGAATACCTGTGCCGAGATGTTCGCTTGGTTCGCTTATATCGGAGGGCTTTAACAGCTTTACGACGCATCCGTATCAGATAATACCGCCTATTGTGGTCATGGCGCTTTTGATGCTCAGCTTTAACCTTGTGGCTGACGGCCTCAGAGAAGCACTTGATCCTAAGCTTAAGGAGATGTAATACAGATGAGTGAAGAGAAGAAACGTAAAAAAATACTTGAGGTCAAGGATCTCGACATTACTTTCGAGACTACGGCCGGTAATGTACACGCCATCAGAGGCGTGAATATAGATCTGTATCAGGGTGAGACGGTTGCAATAGTCGGAGAATCCGGCTCGGGTAAGTCAGTTACCATGCGTGCAGCCATGGGAATACTTGCCAAGAATGCAGTAGTCAATAAGGGAGAGATTATCTACAGATATTGCGACAATATCGGTGGAATAGACTACAATCCCGAATATGATGAGAATGCTGTCTGGAAGGAAGCTGATATCCTTAAGATGGATAAGAAGTGGATCAGAAAGCATATCAACGGTCGAAGGATTGCAATGGTATTCCAGGATCCCATGACCAGCCTTGATCCTACCATGACTATAGGCAAGCAGATCATGGAAGGTATGATCTGGCACTATAAGATAGACAAACAGGATGCCTATAACAGAGCGGTCGGTCTGCTCAAAGAAGTGGGCATCGAAGATGCGGAAAAGAGAATGAAACAGTATCCTCATCAGCTTTCGGGCGGAATGAGGCAGAGAGTCGTGATAGCCATAGCGCTTTCATGTAATCCTGATCTTCTGATATGCGATGAGCCTACTACGGCACTGGATGTTAACATTCAGGCCAAGATCCTTGAACTTATCAAGAAAGTTCAGAAAGAAAGAGATATCGCGGTAATATACATCACCCATGATCTGGGAGTGGTAGCCAAGGTTGCCGACTATGTCAATGTTATGTATGCGGGCAAGATCGTGGAAGTAGGTAATATCAATGAGATATTCTATGATCCGAGACATCCGTATACATGGGGACTTTTATCAGCCATGCCCGATCTCGGTACGGATGATGAAAGACTATATACCATACCGGGTTCTCCGCCGAACCTTCTTCATGAGAAGGAGGGCGATGCATTTGCACCGAGAAATGCCTATGCACTGGAGATCGATGACAAGCTTGATCCGCCCATGTTTGAGATCACAGACACTCACTCTGCGGCAACGTGGCTTTTGGATCCCAGAGCTCCCAAGGTGGAGATGCCTAAGGAACTGAAGCTTAGGATAGAAAGAATGAAGAAGGAGGCGCAGGCAAATGGCAGCGAATTATAATGCAGAGCCTCTTTTGGAGGTAAAAGGACTTAAGCAGTACTTCACGGTAAGCAAGACGTTCATGGTAAAAGCGGTTGATGATGTGAGCTTTAAGGTATATCCGGGTGAGACATATGGTCTTGTGGGTGAGTCCGGTTCAGGTAAATCCACCATAGGAAGAAGCATAATCAGATTATATGATCCCACTGCCGGAACGATCACCTTTAACGGCATGGATATATCGGGGAAGATGTCGCGTCAGACACAGAAAGATTTAAGGGTGATGATGCAGATGGTATTCCAGGATCCCATGGCATCACTTAATCCCAGAAAGAAGATAAAAGACATCATCGGCGAGGCTTTGGATATTCATAATGTATGTAAGAGCGCGGCCGAGAGAGATGAGAAAGTGGAAGCTATCCTTACAAAGGTGGGACTTGCCAAGGAACATGCCGACAGATATCCGCATCAGTTCTCAGGCGGTCAGAGACAGAGGGTAGGTATAGCAAGAGCACTTATCCTTAATCCGAAACTTATCATCGCGGATGAATGTATATCTGCTTTGGATGTATCCATCCAGGCTCAGGTTGTCAATTTGATGAAAGATATACAGGAAGAGCTCGGAACAGCATATCTGTTCATAGCTCACGACCTGTCCATGGTAAAATACATATCTGACAGGATCGGAGTTTTGCATCTGGGACATCTTCTTGAGACGGGAACTACGGATGAGATTTTTAATAATCCCGTACATCCGTATACGAAGAGCCTTTTGTCGGCTATTCCGATTCCGAATCCCGAGCTTGAAAAGAACCGTATCGCACTTAATTATGATTACAAAACTTCGGGAATAGATTATACTAAAGGAACGGAGCATCTTATAGACGGCACTCACTATGTGAAGTGTACGGATGAAGAGTATGCGAAGTGGACAAAATAATTATTGGGGACTAAGGAGAGTTGCAAGTGGAGTATAACAACACCGGCATCAATAAGGACGCAACAGAATATACCAAGGCCGTGAATTCCGGATTTTATAAGGATCTGGATTTTGCGGACGAGAGTGAAAAAGAGAATGCTCTTCGCGGTCTTATCGAGGCTCCCGAGAGGCTTGTGATAACCGATGATAAGGGTAATGAAGTCTGGAATGTAGATGATTATTCTTTTATGAATGAATCGGATGAGATACCGGATACGATCAATCCGAGTCTGTGGCGCAATACGTTATACAATACATATGCAGGACTATTTAAGGTCTGTGACGGCATCTATCAGGTGAGAGGATATGATATGGCCAATGCCACTTTTATCCGCACCGATAACGGCTGGATCGTATTTGACGTGTTGATGTGCGAAGAGAATATGAGGCAGGCGAAGGAGCTGATGGAGAAGCACTTCGGCGCGCTTGATATCAAGGCGGTTTTATACAGTCACAGTCATGTGGATCATTACGGCGGTATCTACGGTTTGATCAGTAAAGAGGATGCGGCTGACGGGCTGCTTACTCTGGAAGAGCAGCAAAAAAGCGGCAAGATCGTGGTGATCGCACCCGAAGGCTTCCTGGAGCATGCTGTATCAGAGAATATATATGCCGGAATATCTATGGGCAGAAGAGCACAGTATCAGTACGGTGTGCTTCTTAAGGCCGGCAGACGCGGCAAGATGGGTATCGGTATCGGACTCGGACAGGCTACGGGTAACAGAGGCTTGCTGCCTCCCACATATACAGTCAGGACCAACGAGACTATAGTCATCGACGGTTTGGAGATATGTTTCCAGCTTACACCCGGAACGGAAGCACCTGCGGAGATGCATGCATATTTCCCTAAGTACAGAGGATTGTGGGTAGCGGAGAACTGCACGGGTACCATGCACAATCTCTATACTCTGCGCGGAGCCGAAGTAAGGAATGCAGCAGATTGGGCTAAGTATATATTAGAAGCGGAGGCTCTGTTTGCGGATGAGACCGATGTGGTCTTCCAGTCTCATAACTGGCCGCACTGGGGAACGGAGAATATAAAGGAATATCTTGAGAATACCGCAGCTGTCTATAAATATATCAACGATCAGACATTGCATTATATCAATCAGGGATTGACGGCAGAAGAGATCGCACATACGCTTAAGCTTCCGGAGAAGCTTAATAAGGTATGGTATACCCGTCAGTACTACGGAACCCTGAAGCATAATATCAAGGCCGTATATCAGAAGTATATGGGCTGGTATAATGCTCATCCGGTTGAACTGGATCGTATGACTCCCGGTGACTTTGCCAAGAAGCTTGCCGAATATCTCGGAGATACGGACAGAGTGCTGGCACAGGCCAGAGCGGATTATGAAAGGGGTGAGTATCAGTGGGTGGCACAGATCACCAAGGAACTTGTATTTGCGGATCCCAATAATCAGGAAGCAAGGGATCTGTGTGCGGATGCTCTGGAACAGCTTGGATATCAGGCAGAGAGCGGTACATGGAGGAATGCTTATCTGACGGGTGCGCTCGAGCTTCGTGAAGGCAATCAGACTGAGAAGTTGGCATTTTTCACCGGTGGCTCTTCCCTTGAGACAAGAGCAGCCATGACACCTGATATGATAATGGATTTCATCGATATCAGAACAGATGCGATGGCGGCTAAAAACGATGATTTGAGCATCAATCTGATATTTGCCGATCATGATCAGAAGTACTATGCTATGAGAAAGAGCGGAGTGTTGCTGACATACCCCGGAAAACAGGAGGCCGGTGCGGATTGTACCGTGACGTTGACGGGACTGGCCCTTTTGGCACTTATTGCAGGACAAAAAGAAGTGCTGGATAAGATAAAGATCGAGGGTGACCGGAATGTACTGCTTCGCCTTGTAAAATATATGGATTCACCGAAGCAGACATTTAACATAATCGAGCCGTGATATGGCCCGGGCCATTTACAAACGGACTTAATATCAGTAAGATTAGTACTTGATGAGAGATCAGGCAAAGCAATATAAAAAAATGACGGAGACTCCGATAGCGAAGCTCATCATTATGCTGTCGATCCCCACTATCATCAATATGCTCGTCACCAATATATATAATCTGGTGGATACGGCATTTGTGGGGCGGTTGGGCAATTCTGCAAGCGGCGCTGTCGGGATAGTCTTTGGATATATGGCCATAATACAGGCCTTCGGATTCATGTTCGGGCAGGGTGGCGGAAGCATAGTCTCGAGACTGCTCGGTGCGAGGGATACTGACAGTGCGTCAAAAAATGCGTCAACTGCATTCTTTTTTGCCCTGGGATTCGGGCTTGTTTTGGCCGTATTGTCTTATATATTTATGGATCCGCTTATCATGCTGCTTGGATCTACCGACACCATCGCTCCGTATGCAAGGGATTATATCGGATATATCATGATCGCTGCGCCCTTTATGACGGCCAGTTTTACGATGAACAATGTCTTAAGATACGAAGGCAAGGCGGCTCTTGGCATGGTCGGACTGCTTACCGGTTCGCTGCTTAACATGATTGGGGATCCTATATTCATGTTCGGCCTTAAGATGGGCGTGGGCGGAGCAGGATTGTCTACGTGCATAAGTCAGATCACAAGTTTTTGCATTCTTCTGTCGGCATTCTTAAAAGGACAGACTACCAGTAAGATATCAATATATAATGTGCATCCCTCGGGTGGTGTGATATTTAACATATGTGCAACGGGACTGCCTTCGTTACTAAGACAGGGTCTTGGAAGCATAGCGACCATCATACTTAACTCTTTGGCCGGTGTGTACGGTGATGAAGCCGTTGCCGCCATGAGCATAGTATCACGCATTTCGTTTTTCATATTCTCGATAGCATTGGGAGTCGGGCAAGGATTCCAACCTGTCAGCGCATTTAATTACGGAGCGGGCAAATACAGCCGTGTGAGGAAGGGGTACGTGTTCACTTTCTTGGCCGGCGAATGCCTTATGCTCATAGCCATAGTAGCCGTATTTATCAATGCCGGCGGACTTATAGGCGTGTTCAGGGATGATCCGAAGGTAATAGAGATAGGAACGAGAGCGTTAAGACTGCATATAGTATCCCTTGTCTTTTTGCCCTTATCCATGGTGACGGAGATGTTATATCAGAGTACCGGACACAGTGGGGGAGCATCCGTTCTGTCGTCGCTTCGAAGCGGAATATTCTTCATTCCGGCACTGTTGATACTGTCTGCGTTGCGTGGATTGGCGGGTATACAGGAGGCACAGCCACTTGCTTATGTGCTCACATTTTTCCCGTCACTGTTCTTCTGTCTGCGGCTTATGAAGAATATGCCGGCTCAGGACAGAGAGGATACATCTGACGATATTATGTAAACTTAAAAGCCGATGATCGGCATAAATATATTTAAAGGAGACCTGATTATCATGGGAGAATTAGTAAGAACAGAGATAAGTAAGATA
This sequence comes from Lachnospiraceae bacterium, assembly GCA_024694055.1. Lineage (GTDB taxonomy): Bacteria > Bacillota > Clostridia > Lachnospirales > Lachnospiraceae > Colinaster. Next base: position 13,646 of record JAILKC010000104.1, read on the forward strand.
CCGTATTTGCACATATTTGGCAGGACTGGGAGATGTAAGCAGCCCCTGCCGCTTTTTTTTAACGGAAGCGGTATCGAAGTAAAAGTGACAGGCTCTGAGTTGTGGATAGAGATCGATACGGACTGTGACAATATGGAAGTATGGGTTGCCGGTGAGATCAATGGGGCGCTTATAAGCCGTCAGATGGTGATGCCGGGTAAGCAGAAGATATGTCTGTTCCGCTCGCAGGAACCGACAGAAGCCAAGACGGTACGCTTCTACCGTGAACTTCAGGCCACCAGCGAGAATGAGACCACATACCTTACGGTAGAGAGCCTGCTTAGTGACGGGGAATTCCTTAAGACTGATGACTATCCTTTAAAACTTGAATTCATAGGAGACAGCATAACCTCGGGTGAGGGTACTTATGGCAGTCTTGCAGATACTGTATGGGTATCAATGTATATGAGTGCATCGGTTAACTATGCGACCATGGTTTCCAAGGAATTGCATGCGGACTATCAGCTTTTCTCACAGGGCGGCTGGGGAGTGTACTGTGGCTGGGATAATGACATGCGTCACAATATTCCTTCGCATTATGAAAAAGTGTGTGCTCTTACGCAGTGTAAGAAAAATATCGATATGGGCGCCCATGAGGATTATGATTTTGCCTATCAGCCGGATGTCATAGTGATCAATCTTGGAACCAATGACAATACGGCATTTGATCAGCCCGAGTTTACCGATCCCGTTACGGGTGTGGTGCATAAGCAGCACCGTAACGTTGACGGAACTTATGATAAAGATGATATAGCAGCGGTTAAAAAGGCGGTATATGACTTTGTGACAATGCTTCGTAAGCATCATCCGGGTTCTCATATAGTATGGTGCTACGGAATGCTTGGATATGCCCTTACCCCTGTGATCACGGAAGCGATAAATGATTACAGGAAAAATACCGGCGATAACAATGTGGCTTTCATTAATCTTCCCAATACCCTGGAGGGAGAATACGGTTCACATATGCATCCGGGGTATAAGTCGCACAAGAAGGCAGCTAAGGTGCTCGTTGATTATATTAAGCAGGTAATGGAATAGGGAGACGATGAGGTTAAGCCAAGCGACTTTTTCGTCGAACAATATTAATAATTCTTGGTTTATTGCCGATATATAGAATATAAAACAGAAATAAAGACGCAGGCTGATAATAATCTACGGTCTGCGTCTTTTCAATTGCAAAAAAGTTTCCCTAAACTTTCCCTAAAAATGAAAAAAACTGCAAATCTTCCCTTGATTTAGTGGGGAGTATACTCTAAAATAGTATGTGGTGTTTTTATTGACTTTAGGAGGTAGGCTTTAATGGCTATGAGATTGGTTACACGTTCGGACTTTGACGGGCTTGCATGCGGCGCGTTACTTTTGGAAGCCGGCGTGATAGATCATTGGACATTTGCTCATCCGAAGGATCTTCAGGATGGACTTGTAGAGATTGATGAGAATGATTGCCTGGCCAATGTTCCGTACGTTGAAGGCTGCGGATTGTGGTTCGACCATCATTCCAGTGAGCATGAGAGACTGGAACTTGAAGGTAAGTATAAGGGCGAGAGCAGGATCACACCGTCCTGTGCGCGCATCATATATGAGTATTACGGCGGCAAGGAGAAGTTCCCGAACTTCGACGATATGATGATCGCCGTAGACAAGGTTGATTCAGGTAATCTTACCATAGATGAGGTTATGAATCCTCAGGGATGGATTCTTGTCGGATTCCTTATGGATCCCAGAACCGGTCTTGGAAGATGGAGACAGTTCACGGTATCCAACTATCAGCTGATGGAGAAGCTCATGGTGGCTTGTAAGGACAAGTCTACCGAAGAGATACTTCAGATGCCTGATGTAAGAGAGCGTATTGAAGTATACGAGGAGCAGACTCAGAAGTTCAAGGAGATGGTAAAGGCTCATACACGTACAGAGGGCAATGTTATCATCAGTGATCTTCGCGGAGTTGATCCCATATATACAGGTAACCGTTTCATGATATACAGCATGTATCCTGAACAGAACATATCTGCATGGATCGTAAGCGGTCGTGGCGGCCAGGGTTGTTCTGCAGCAGTAGGCTACAGCATCCTTAACAAGACATCTGATGTCAATGTAGGAAGCCTGATGCTTAAGTACAACGGTGGCGGACATAAGAAGGTAGGTACCTGCCAGTTCTCCAATGAGAATATGGAGACAGAACTTCCCAAGATGCTCGCAGAACTTTGCCAGTTGGCTAACGGCTGATATCAGTATCATAAGATCACAGGCCCGAAGTGAGATATACGCTTCGGGCTTTTCATATTTAAGATTGGACTTTTTCATATTATGGGATTGGATTATGGAATACAGAAAGATCAATCATCTTAATCTAAGACAGATCGCAGAAAGTGGACAGTGTTTCAGATGGAAATCGATCGATCACAAGACTGCAATGGAGACATATGGTGTACCGGCAGATATTGTGCATGACATTGATGACATGCACAAGTCTGACAAAGGCGCCACAGCCGGCGACATATATGTCATACCACCATTTGGCGCGGATCAGAGGAATTTTGGACCACTTGTCATGGCTGATATGGGTGATGAATTCTGGTCAAACGCTGATAATGTTGACTGGGACGGTCATTGGACTGAATATTTCGATATGAGCACGGATTATGATGATATTGAGAGAAGGATCCGGGCATCGGGGGATGCACATGCCAAAGAATGCTATGAATTCGGAAGAGGGATAAGGATACTCAGGCAGGATCTCTGGGAGATGATGATCACTTTCTTAATATCTCAGAATAACAATATAGGCAGAATAAGAAATTCCGTTGAGACCATAGTGATGCGTCATGGAGGATATTTTCCAAGGGCCGATGAATTTGATGTCGGGATACTTAATGATAAGACTGTGGGTCTTGGATACAGGGCACCGTATATTAAGGAAACGGTGGAGAAGATAAAGACATCCCCAAATCTGCTTGATGAACTTGAAGTCATGAATTATGAGCAGGCATATGATGCGCTTACGGGATATACGGGTATAGGGCCGAAGGTGGCCAACTGCATATGCCTGTTTGGCTTGCATCACGTAGAGGCTTTCCCGGTAGATACTCATGTGAAGCAATTGCTTGACAGATATTATCCGAATGGATTCCCTTATGAGTGTTATGAGGGAGTGGCCGGTATCATACAGCAGTATCTGTTTTACTACGAACTGAAGCACAAATGATATGGAAAAGGGGTGCCGCATAAGCGACACCCCTTAAAGATTCATGTTAACCCAGCTGGGCTATGGCCTTGTCCAACATATCGTACAGCTGATCTGCAGATATGGGCTTTATGAGATACCCTACATAATCGATATTGTCTTGGCTGTCAAATGCCGAAGTGGAACTTAAGAAGATGATCTTGCCTTCCTTGGTATACTCTCTGATCTTCATGGCTACTTCATTGCCCTTAAGATCCGGCATAATGATATCGAGGATATATATATCGAAAGTAGCGCCGTTCTCCACTGCGGATATGAGGTCGGTACCTGTGGAAAAAGGAACCCCCTCAATGGTAACACCTTTCTTGGCGCTGTATATCTTGAGCCATTCGTCAATAGCACGACGCTGTAACATGCTGTCATCACAATAGGTAAGTCTGATCATTGCGCAATCTCCATTCGAATCAGCTATATAGTCATTCTTTAGTACCATTGTATCATATGTTATGAGTAAAATCCACGACAGATTTTATATAAAATATGATACATTTTTGGGGCAAATCATGGTATACTGAATAAGACGGCAAAGCTCGTTTCTCCGGCGTTTGTCGTGGGGTTGGATCGCAGGGCGATCCGGTATTTACGGGTATTATGCATACATATATAAGGAGGGCTACGGATATATGAAACTGATGTTCATAGGCGCCGATCATGAGGTTACCGGCAGTTGTCATTATGTGGAATGTTCGGGTAAGCATTTTCTGGTTGACTACGGTATGGAGCAGGGCATTAATGCGTTTGAGAATGCGGAATTGCCCATAGAGCCGCCGCTTATCGATTATGTTCTGCTGACACATGCACATGTGGATCATTCAGGTTTGCTGCCGCTTTTATATGCGAGAGGATTCCGCGGCAAGATCTATACCACTGAGGCGAGTGCCGACCTGTGCAGCATAATGTTAAGAGACTGTGCGCACATACAGATGCAGGAAGCTGACTGGCAGAGCAGAAAGGCCAAGAGAAGCGCTTCCGTGCAGGTATCCGAGCCTTTGTATAAGATGGAGGATGCGGACGGAGCCATCAAATGCCTTGTTCCCTGTCCGTACAAGCAGGAGATCAAACTGGATGAGAATATCACCATCAGATTCTCCGATGTGGGACATCTTTTGGGATCGGCATCAATAGAGGTATGGCTTCGCGAAGATGGTGAAGAACGCAAGATAGTATTCTCCGGTGATATCGGTAATAAAGATCAGCCTCTTATCAAGGATCCGCATTATACGGACGAAGCTGACTACGTGGTGATGGAGTCGACCTACGGTGACAGACTGCATGTTGCACAAAGACCCGACTATGTAGCCGAGCTTGCCGAGATCATACAGACCACTTTTAACAGAGGCGGTAATGTCGTGATCCCTTCCTTTGCGGTCGGACGTACTCAGGAGATGCTGTACTTCATACGTCAGATCAAGGAGCGCAAGCTGATACAGGGATTTCCGGATTTCCCGGTATATGTGGACAGCCCGCTTGCCGTTGAGGCAACAAGTATATTCCATAAGAATGAAATAAGCTGCTTTGATGAAGAAGCGATGGAATTGGTTGATAAAGGCATCAATCCCATCACATTCCCGGGTCTTAACCTAAGCATCACAAGCGATGAATCCAAGGCGATCAACTTTGACATGACACCGAAGGTCATACTTTCGGCATCAGGCATGTGCGAAGCCGGTCGTATCAGACATCATCTAAAGCACAATCTGTGGCGACCTGAGTCGACCATACTATTCGTGGGTTATCAGGCCATAGGTACACTTGGACGTGCGATCATAGAAGGTGCGAAGGAAGTCAGGCTCTTTGGCGAGACCATTGAGATCAGAGCGGATATAAAGAAACTGGCGGGCATATCGGGCCACGCGGACAGAGATGGACTGCTTGAGTGGATAGGAGCCTTTAAGAACCGTCCGAAGATGGTATTTGTGGTACATGGCGAGGATGCTGTGGCGGAGGGCTTTGCACAGACACTTATCGATGAGTGTGATCTCGATGCATATGCGCCTTACAGCGGTACTAAGTATGATCTCATATCGGGAACCTTTGATTATGAGGCTTCACCGATACCGATCGCACCCAAGAAGAAGCCTGTCAGCGATGTATTTGCAAGACTTCTGGCAGCAGGTCAGAGACTTATGGGAGTCATCAAGAAGAATGAAGGCGTATCCAACAAGGATCTTGCCAAGTTCGCAGACCAGATCAATTCGCTTTCCGATAAGTGGGACAGGTAATTACGTGTGGGACTGCATTATATATGCAGTCCCACGGGAATAAACAATCCACGATCATAAAGGAGTATTTCATGAGTTACGCAGATAAAATATTTGTAGATATGTGCCGCGATATACTTGATAACGGCACGAGTACGGAAGGAGAGAAGGTTAGGCCTCATTGGCCGGACGGAACTCCGGCATATACGATCAAGAAGTTCGGAGTGGTGAACAGATATGATCTGAGGGAAGAGTTCCCTCTTATCACGCTTCGCAGAACCGCACTTAAGTCGGCGACAGATGAGATGCTGTGGATATGGCAGAAGAAGTCCAACAATATCCACGATCTGAGCTCTCACATTTGGGATGAGTGGGCTGACCCCGACGGTTCCATAGGCAAGGCATATGGATATCAGATGGGTGTCAAACATGAGTACAAAGAGGGGATGATGGATCAGGTGGACCGCGTGATCTATGATCTTAAGAACAATCCTTTCTCAAGAAGGATACTTACCAATATATATGTGCATAAAGATCTGCACGAGATGAATCTCTATCCCTGTGCATATTCGATGACATTTAATGTGACGCAGAGAAAAGGTGAGGACAGACTTACGCTTAACGGCATTCTCAATCAGCGTTCACAGGATGTGCTCGCGGCCAACAACTGGAATGTGGCTCAGTATGCCATGCTCTTACATATGATGGCGCAGGTATGTGACATGAATGTGGGCGAATTCGTGCATGTTATCGCGGATGCGCACATATATGACAGACATGTGCCCATCATAGAAGAACTTATTAAAAGACCGCAGTATCCGGCACCGAAGGTTACACTTAATCCGGATATACATGACTTCTATAAATTCACCAAGGATGATGTGACCGTAGAAGATTACGTGACCGGTGAGCAGATCAAAGATATACCCATTGCCGTGTGAGTGATATAGGTGTCGCGAGAACAAAGTGAAGCGATCCGTATATCACTAAGAAGAAGGAGAAGATATGAACGCGATAGTAGCTGTAGACAGTAACTGGGCGATAGGTAATAAGGGACAGCTCCTTATACGTATCCCCGCAGATCAGAAGATGTTTAAGGCTGAGACCTTGGGCGGAGTCGTAGTGCTCGGCCGTAAGACCATGGATACTTTCCCGGGCAGAAGGCCGCTTCCGGAACGTACCAATATCATTCTTTCCACACAGAAAGATTATGCGGTGAAGGATGCCGTAGTAGTGCACAGTGTGGAGCAACTTGTTGATGAACTTAAGTCCTATCCGTCGGAGAAGATATATATAATCGGCGGTGATTCCGTATACAAGCAGATGCTTCCGTATTGCGACACGGTACATGTGACCAAGATCGACAGGGAGTACGAGGCAGATGCATATTTCCCGAATCTGGATGATGATCCGGATTGGGAGATCACGGCTACCAGTGAGGAACAGGTATATTTCGATACGACATATACATTCATCAAATACGAACGTGTTAAGGCATAGTCTTTTGCCTGTGAACGGAGAAGAATATGAACAGAGAAGAGAAGAACAACTATGTAGTAAGAGATACATACGGGCCTTTTGATCTTGATCATGAGCAGGAAAAAGTCAAGTTCCTCATCATGCAGGATTTTGTCACCATGAGAAAAGAAGCGGGCGTCACACAGGAAGAACTCTCAAGACGTACCGGCATATCCAGGCCGAATATCGCGCGCATGGAGAACGGTTCATATAATCCCACCGTTGAGATGTTGGTGCGTTTGGCAGCAGGCATAGGTAAAAAGGTAGACATCAGATTCAAGGATATGGGCTAAGTATATGAGGATCATTCATTGTGCGGACATGCATCTTGACTCCAAGATGACGAGCAATCTTGACGGTGCAAGGGCCAAGGAACGTAAAGCGGAGTTGCTTAATACATTTACCCGTATGGTGGACTATGCGGGAAGCAGAGATGTGGATGCGATACTGATCGCGGGAGATATGTTCGATACGGGCAGTATATCCGCGCTTACGCGTAATACCATAAGAGATACGATAATCACACATCCCGATATAGATTTCTATTATCTTAAAGGCAATCACGACAGAGACAGTTTCTTATCGTCACTTGATACAGTCCCGGATAATCTTAAGCTTTTTTCGGATAAATGGCGAAGTTATCCCATGAATGAAGACGGCAGTATTATCCTTACGGGTATTGAGCTTACAAGGGATAATAATCCGCTTTGTTACAGTGCGTTGGTACTTGATCCGGAGGCTGTCAACATAGTCATGATCCACGGCCAGGAGGCCGAGACGGGCGTAAAAGACAAGGCCGAAGTGATATCCCTAAGGGAACTAAAGAATAAGAATATTGATTATCTGGCGCTCGGACATGTTCATGCATATAAGCAGGGAGTGTTGGATGGCAGAGGAGTGTATTGCTATCCGGGATGTCTGGAAGGAAGAGGCTTCGACGAGACGGGAGAGCACGGCTTTGTACTTCTTGATATAGCGGAAGGTACCAATAGCATACACAGGGAGTTTGTTCCTTTTGCGTCGAGACGTCTGTATCAGATCGATGTGAATGTATCAGGACTTAACAATACTTCATCCATGCTTGATAAGGTCTTAAAAGAACTCGATGAGGCGGATCTTGATCCGAGAAGTCTCATAAAAGTGGTCTTAAAAGGCGAGGTGGATATAGAGACGGAGAAGGATCCCGATTATATCAGACTTAATCTTGAGAACAGATTCTACTTTGTAAAAGTGGATGATGAGACGGATCTGCATGTTGATTATTCGGATTATGCGTATGATGCATCTCTAAAGGGCGAGTATGTGAGGATGATAGAGGCTGCGGATGACATTCCGGATGCCGATAAGCCCGAAGTCATAAGGATAGGATTGAAAGCTTTGGCTTTGGAGGGATAATGAGACTGGTCGATTGTCATATAGAGAATTTCGGTAAACTGAGCGGATATGACAGGACATTTACCGAAGGATGCAATAATATATTGGCGAGCAACGGACAGGGCAAGTCAACTTTGGCCACATTTATCAGAGTCATGTTCTATGGCTTTGAGGGAGAGAGCAAAAGAGGGGCTCTGGCCAATGAACGTAAGAGGTTTGAACCGTGGCAGGGCGGTGTATACGGCGGCAGACTGACATTTAAGGAGGGCGAGCGTACCTATACGATCAGACGTACGTTCGGTGCCAAATCTGCTGAGGATACATTTGAACTCAGGGATACGTTGACCAATCTGGTCAGCAATGATTATACGGAAAACATAGGAGAAGAACTCTTTCGCGTCAATGCAGAATCCTATATGCGCACGGCTTATATAGGACAGAATGATGTAGTGACACATACAACGGACGGCATCAATGCCAAGATAGGCAATATTGCTGAGACTGCCGGTGATCTTGAAAGCTATGAAAAGGCTGTGAGCAGATTGACGGACATCATCAACAAGAACTCGCCTAGCAGAGCAACGGGAGCCCTCTATAAGCTTCAGGATGAGGTGACGAGACTTAGAACGGGCGTCAGGGAAGGCTCTGTTATAGTGGATTCCATACACAGGCTTGAGGACAGCATGGGCGTCAGGCAGGAGGAATCCGAGAAGTTGTCCAAAGAACGGGCCGAGCTTATGCGCAAGCAGCAGAAACTCAGTGAGTATAAGGATAAGCAGGCGCTTAAGGAACAGTATCTTATGATAGCCTCCGACCATAAGGTATGTGAGGATGAATTACGTGTAAAGCGGTCTGTTTTTCCCGGGGATATTCCGACAGAAGGCGATCTGGCAAGATATACGGACATAGCGACGGAATATAATAAGTACTGCGAAAAGGCTGCATACAGCAGGCTTACGTCGGATGAGGAGAGTAAGCTTGATAAGCTTACCGAGCGCTTTGACACGGGAGTGCCGGATATTGAAGAGACTGACAGGCTCGTGCGCAGATGGCGCGAGCATGACAGATCCATGACGGAAGATACCGGAAAAAGAGCGGAGCTTAAGATCTTAGAAGGAGAGTTGGATGCCGAGAAGAAGGCGGGACGTACGCTCCCGACTTCGACGATCCTTGGGATAGCGGTGATACTTATGGCAATGATCGCCGCAGTCGCTTCTATTTTTATCCTGCCTTCCAATGCGTTCAGATGGGTCGGAGTAAGTATATCCGGCATAGTATTTGTGGGTGGTACTCTGCTTACCGTACTTGGCATCAGAAAAAAGAGGGCCGACAGCGAAGATGCGCAGGAGAGGCTTAAGCAGAAGATGGAAGTCGTGGAGATGGGACTTCAGGCAGGAGAAGACAAGAGGCGCGCCATAGTGGAAGAGACCAAGGAATACCTGGACAGATACAAGATGCCGCTTGATCCTGCGTCCGTTGCGGACGATCTTGGCAGACTGCATACGATGGCGGATGAATACGGCAGACTCTATGAGAAGAGATCGGATCATGTGCTGGCGCAGACTGCACTTGATGAGCGTAAGGACAGGATGGATGAGTATCTGAACGGCCTCGGCATTCCATTTGAAGAGGATTATGTGGCGCTCTTTAACAGGCTTAAGATGGATCTTAGAAGCTATAATGAGGCGCTTTTAAGAGAAAGTGCGGCTAAGGATAAAAAGACGGAATTTGAGCGTAAGAATGATCCGGCGAAATATATGGATATACGGATGCCGGAAGACGGGCTTACGCTGGAACAGATACATACAAGGCTTGACGAGATCGCGGCAAGGCTTGAGGAACTTTCCGGCAATATAAGGGATGAGAGCAGACAGCATGATGCGCTGGCCGAAAAACTTGAGGCTTGGGAAGAAGATCAGCTTAATCTCGGCAAAATGGAGCAGGAACTTGTGGATGGCAAGCATGAATATAAGAATACCAAGCTTGCATCGAAGTATCTGACTTTGGCCAAGGAGAGTATCACTGCCAAATATATGGCGCCTTTGCTTTCCGGCTTTTCCAAATATTATGGCAGCGTGACCGGAGCATCTGCGGACAGTTTTCATATAGATGCCAATACCAATATCACGGTGGAGGAACTGGGAGGACAGAGAGATACGGCACTGTTAAGTACAGGATATCAGGATCTTATCGGATTCTGTATGAGGCTTTCGCTTATCGATGCAATGTATGAGGGAGAGAAACCGGTGCTCATACTGGATGATCCTTTTGTCAATCTTGATGCTGACAGGCTTAAAGGTGCCGAAAGGCTTATGGATACATTGGGCAAAGATTATCAGATGATATACTTTACATGCAGATAAAAGAAAAGAGGAGAAAAAGGAAATGAGACAAATGAGACAGGAAACGAAATGCATTCAGGCAGGTTATGAACCGAAAAACGGTGAGTCACGTATGATTCCCATAGTGCAGAGTACTACATTTAAGTATGACTCAAGTGCTGATATGGGTAAGCTTTTTGACTTGGAAGCCAGCGGATATTTCTATACGAGACTGGCCAATCCTACCAATGATTATGTTGCTGCCAAGATAGCAGCCCTTGAGGGTGGTACTGCGGCACTGCTTACATCATCAGGTCAGGCGGCTTCATTTTTTTCGGTATTTAATCTGGCAAGTGCCGGAGATCATGTGGTGGCTTCGACGGCATTATACGGTGGAACATACAATCTCTTTAATGTGACCATGAGAAAGATGGGCATTGATTTTACTTTTGTGGATCCGGACTGCAGTGATGAGGAACTTGAGGCTGCATTTAAGCCCAATACCAAGCTTGTGTTCGGTGAGACCATTGCCAATCCGGCACTTATTGTTTTCGATATAGAGAGATTTGCCAATGCAGCACATGCGCATGGAGTACCGCTCATCATAGACAATACATTTGCGACTCCCATTAACTGCAGACCGATAGAATGGGGAGCTGATATAGTGATGCATTCGACTACCAAGTATATGGACGGTCATGATGCCACTGTAGGCGGAGTCATCGTAGACGGAGGCAAGTTCGATTGGATGGCGCATGCCGATAAATTCCCGGGTCTTACGACTCCCGATGAGTCATATCACGGACTTACTTATGCT
>JAILKC010000129.1 GCA_024694055.1 Lachnospiraceae bacterium
CGGGATATGGCAAGAAAACTATACCATCAAGGGAAAAACAAAGGAATAGAGCTTGTCAGATTAAATGCACTTTTATAGACGAGAAGTATTTGCCTAATTAACTGCACTATAGGAGGTACATTTACTTTGGCAATTTACGAAAACATTATATAAAGCTCCTTTTTTAGCCCTCCGGAAATTTTTGTCGTATAATAGACTGATGGGAGGATTTAACCTATGAACGACGATATAAGAAAGCTTAACGACGATGAGCTTGATGCGATATCAGGCGGTAAAACGAACGTCCCTGATCTTTCTAACAATCCGGACTATATTCCCGAGAAATGCCCGGTTAATATTAAGGGTAAGCATACTTTTGTCATGGAGCCCAACAGTCTTTTTGAGGAAACCTGTATTTTCTGCGGCTGCAAAAAGCGAGTAAGCTTTTCATGGAGCAATCCGCACAAGCCGACCCGTACCTGAGGGACGGGGTTTGCGGTTCATCGATATAATTTTAGCCCTGCGGTAATTTTCATCGCATAATAAAGTAGATAAACGAAAAAACTTAAGTTGAACGACCCTCCAAAATCGAGCAGTTTTTGACTCTTTTATATATTTATACGATAGAAATCGGAAAATTGGATATATCCTCTTATTCGAACCTCTTGGCCAGCCATAGTGCGTGAGAGGGCGTTGGACGTCCGGGGGACGTCCGCTTAACGCGGACCGGAGCGGAGCGAAGACGTAAGGTCCGGTGGACCTTTCAGGACCCCCGAGAGGCAATGGCCTCTCGGGGGTCTCGGGACTCTCACGCACATAAAAAATGGGGTACCCCTTGCGGGATACCCCATTTTTTACGTGCGTGAGAGGATTCGAACCCCCGACACCTTGGTCCGTAGCCAAGTGCTCTATCCAGCTGAGCTACACGCACATCCATATTCTGCCTAATCAGGCAACGAAACTATGTTACACATAAAATGTGTTGTTGTCAAGCACAATCTGTCAGTCCCTTACGTCACCGAGGAAAGCAATGATCACAAGACTTGCTCCTGTATGTGTTCCTATCATGGGGCCGGCATTACTGATCATAACATTCTTATATCCGAGTCCCTTTACAAGTTCTTCCACATAAGCCGCATCTTCAGGCACATCACCATGACAGATCATGATCATATTATCATTCTCGGCCTTGCGCGAGCCCATATGATCCATCATATATTCAGTAAGATATGCCAACGACTTCTTACGACCGCGGATCTTCTTGATAACCTGAAGCTTACCTTCATCATCCACTATGATAAAAGGCTTGACCGATGCAAGTGTACCAAGCACTGCACTGCTTCTGGATACCCTTCCGCCTCTCCACAGATCAAAGAGGTTGTCCACCGTAATGGCCAAAAGACAGTTCTTGGCATTATCCTTGCACCACTTGGCAGTCTCTTCGAAACTCTTTCCCTCATTACGAAGCTTCACGGCATACCATACGAGCAATCCCTCTCCCAATGAACCGCTTAATGAATCCACCACTTCAATCTTCTTATTCGGATATTTCTCCATTATTTCTATGGCACCGATCTTGACACTGCCGACCGTACCCGATAAGCCCGATGAAAGGCCTATATATAAAAACTCATCTGCTTCATTTATATGTTCCTCGAAGTATTCCTTCGCATCCTCGGGATTAACCTGCGATGTTGAAGGCTTTGCTCCGTCGCTTAACATTCTGTAGAATTCCGGTGCCGGAAGCTGTCTTTCCTTACCGTTTATAACTTCTCCGTCAAGTATGGTGCTTAAGTACACACATCCGATATCATTCTCCTGCATGAAACTAACCGGCAGATCCGAACCGTTGTCAGTGATTATCTTAAACATCTTTCTCTCCTTATGGTTATTCTCTGATTGTCATATACCGTACCGCAAAATGCAGACGCGCCAAGTGAAATTATAATATGTTTTGGCAGTTTTGTAAATAGATATTGTAAAAGCAACCGCTTTATGTAGTATTGATAACTAGGTTGCTGAACCTTCTATAGTTGATAACCAAGGAATTCGAGGGGATTTCCTGTTAAATAAAGAACGCCCGAAATGTATATGCATCCCGGGCGCTAACACACTCCTATGAAAAAATATCAGGACTTCACCACAGGCTGAATAAGTATCTGCGGAGTATCTTCCTCGGGAGTAATGCCAAGTGCTGCTTCCATAACAGCGGTATTACCGTTGTCTACTGCGCTCACCAATGCTTCGCTCGCAGCAACAACTGCTTCATTGGCCAAAGTCTCTTTAACGAGTTCGGCATTCTGCTGTCCATTGGCTTCTACTGCCTCAGCCGCAGCTTCCCTTGACTCCATATTCTGCTGGTACTCATACTGAGTGATCCTGCCGTCTCTGTATAACTGTTCTACCTGACTCTTGGACAAGCCTGTGAGATTGTCCACATGCTCCTGCTGCTTGGCAGTCTCTACCACGGAATTACCATTTTGCGAAGCTTCTTCAATAAGAACGCTCTTCCTCGCCTCAGCCGCCTCATTCTCTGCGTCGCGAAGATCATTACGCTCTTTTGCTCTCTCTGCATTGGCCTCTGCAGTGGCTTTCATCTGCTCCATGGCTTTGGCCTGATTGTCCTTCGTCTCCTGTATCTGAGCGCGCATAGCTTCCATCGCTTCTTCATTGGCTTCTATGCTCACCTTATTCTGTTCCGCAACAAGTCCGTCCTCATCGGATGCAATGACCGTACCTCCGGCCTGCGATGACATGGCTCCTTCATTGGTCACCTTAAGTTCATCGCCGTATTCGGAAGTCTCCTTAATGGCCAACTTATCATCATCCGGAGCCTTCTCCTGCGTACTCTTTATCTCTTCAACAGCCTTGCCGGCAGCTTCGCTCATGGCCTCCGCTGCTTTTTTGATGGCATTCTCTCTGTCGGAATCCGCTCCGTTCTTAACAGCGGCGTCTCTTACAGCCGTGTCTTTCTCCGGTGTGTTCGCACCCGGTCTGACTGCATTACCGGGATTGACATTTATGTTGATATTATTGGTAGTATTGATATCAAGTGCCATGTTACCCTCCCATAAATATACAAAACAACGCCTATACACCTTGAATATAGCACAAATATCAGGTTAAAACAATACTTTCGTACTACTGCAGCCTATTCTGTCACAGCCTGCCTTAATATAGTTCTCCATATCTTCCTTGGTCCTGATCCCGCCTGCTGCCTTGATCTTGACATCGGGGCCAATATTTGCTTTAAAAAGCTTCACGTCTTCAAGCGTCGCACCTGCTGTACCAAAGCCTGTGGAAGTCTTGATATAATCAGCCCCGGCCTCAGTCACCGCCTTACACATGGCAATCTTCTCATCATCGGTCAGATAGCAGGTCTCAACGATCACCTTGAGTATGTGTTCGCCGCAGATCTCCTTCATCTTTCGGATCTCTTCAGTCACCGAATAATAGTCACCGTTTTTGACAGCTGTGATATCTATGACCATGTCAATCTCGTCAGCTCCATCAGACAGCGCCACGCTGCACTCGTTAAGCTTGGCTTCTGTTGCTTCATATCCGAGCGGGAATCCGATCACAGTCGCCACAGGCAGCCTGTCTCCATATTTTTCCTTAACACGCTTAATGTAATTGGGAGGGATGCACACAGAAGCCGTCTCATATTCTATGGCTTCCCTGCATAATTCATCTATCTGCTCCCATGTAGCTACAGGTTTAAGCAATGTGTGATCAATATAATGTGCTATCTCTTTATTTGTCATATCTTGTTACTCCGTTCTTCGATACCAGTGCGTATACCAAAGGATTTCTCTCCTTCTTATTCTCTCCTATCGTGATCGCCTGCAAAAATCTTGCGTTTGATGCCGCAAACAGCCCCTCATCGTTCGCATACAACGTGGCTAGTACATCGCCTTTATGTACCTGATCGCCCGTCTTTTTATGCAAAATGATACCGGCGGCATAATCTATCTGACTCTCAAGCGTCTCCCTGCCCGCGCCCAACACAGAGGACGCTATGCCGCATCCCGCAGCATCCATATCCGTGATATAACCGTCACTTGGGCTTAACACGTCATACGTATATTTAGCTTTCGCAAAATTGTCCGTATCTTCGATCACCCCGGGATCTCCACCCTGTGCCTGTACCATGGCGATCAGTCGTTTAAGGGCGCTGCCGTCTTCTATGACCTTACGCGCCAGCTCCTCACAATGCGCCTCATCACCGCATCCCGCAAGCACCATCATATTGGCGGCAAGTCCGATGCATTCATGCGTCAGATCTTCAGGGCCCTTGCCCTTGAGTGTATTAACTGCTTCGATCACCTCAAGGCTGTTGCCTATCGCGAATCCAAGCGGTGTATCCATATCCGTGATCATTGCTCTGGTTGCACGTCCCGCATTCTCACCGAGAGATACCATGACTTCCGCAAGCCTGATCGCATCATCGGTCTTCTTCATGAAAGCTCCGCTGCCCACCTTTACATCGAGAAGGATGCAGTCACTTCCTGCAGCTATCTTCTTACTCATGATGGACGAAGCTATGAGGGGAATGCTGTCCACGGTCGCCGTCACATCTCTTAGTGCATACATCTTCTTATCAGCCGGGGTAAGATTGCCCGACTGACCTATAACACTAAGCCCGGTCTTTT
>JAILKC010000137.1 GCA_024694055.1 Lachnospiraceae bacterium
TGAGGTATTCCATCATTATCTCGCGCTGTTTGGTCTTGTATGCCATGGTGAGCCTCCTACTGTAGCATGACTAATTTGATAACCGTTCTCAAATATAATACCGACAAAACAGTTTGTCAATAGAAAATGAGAACGATTTTCAATTTTGTCCATCATAAGCTGTTTTATGCCGTAAACGATCGCATTGACAGTAAAGGGACAAAAAACTAGAATTAACAGGGAGTGATCAGGATGTGGGATGCAGAATAAATATTCCGGTAGGGAGAAAGGAAAGGGTGATCCTTAGCGTCTAAATGGATCATGCAGGCAAAATATGGATATTACGGCAATTAAAAAGAATAAGTTTACGGAAGTGGTTAAGGGCATAGGCAATAAGCTATATGAGGTATTTAAGGATTATCCTGTAACGCTTGCTGCCATTATCCTGGCAGCGTTATTCGGGGCGATCATCATTGGTCTTGATAACACCAAGATAAAAGAAGCTCTTGAGAAGATGGCATACTGTTTTATGTTTGCTTCGGCACAGCATATCTTCTATGAAGAAGTATTTAAGAAAAAATGGTCTGTAAGAATATGCGGATATGCGGCGTCGGCGGCCATTTCCATATTTATGGTGTATTACATAATCAATTGCAAAGCGGACTGTCTTTTCGGGACGGATACGGATACGGTCATAGAGATAGCCACCAGGATATTTTTTGTATATCTCATGGCTTTGGATGCGGTGACCGTATGGCATATGTACAGACGTCTTGAAGAGGATTTCGAGGAGTACTGCACCAAAGCAATTTTAGGCATTATAAAGGCGACGGTGGTTTATTCCCTGTTCGCGATAGGACTTGCTCTCATAGTATGGATCATTGATGAACTGCTGTTTAATACTCATGATTTTATGGGGCAGATAGAGCTGTTCTTAGCCGGCGGAATATATGTACCGATGTGTCTGCGTGCCGTATCTGCGAGGGGAGAGAAGCCGGGCAGGTTTGCTAAGCTTTGTGTGGTATATGTATTACAGTCAATGCTTCTTATAGCATTCGCTGTCATATACATATATATAATCAAGATCTTCGTTACTGACACCGTTCCGTCCAATCAGGTGTTTAATATCCTTGCATGGCTCTTTGTTCTGGGTATGCCTGTATGGACAATGGTTCACGGCATTAATGAAGAGGACGGATTCCTGTACAAGGCTGCAGTATATGTTCCGTATGCATTTATACCTTTTATCTTCCTTCAGTGTTGGAGCATGGGCATCAGAATCAGGGATTACGGATTTACCGAATCAAGATATCTGGCTGTGGTACTCATCATAGGAGAGATCATCTATTTTGCACTTTATGCTCTTTGTCACAGAGGTAATAAGAGAGCGGTTTCATATATATTATTTGCTCTGATTGCCTTTTCTGTTTTCGGACTCATCGTTCCGGGTACGTCTTATGATGATGTGGTCATAAGATCACAGTCAAAGAGACTTGCGGCAATGATAGACAAGAATGATGAGAGCCTGCAAAATGCGATAAAGAGTGCTTACAGAGAGATTATAAATGTAAGTTACAAGGGGCCGGGTGCCATAGATAAGATGCTTAGCGGGTCACAGAAGGAGACCATAGAAAACTATGACCTCGGTTATAATGATTATAGGAATGAAGTATATCTGAGCTACTATGGTGACCTTAATAATGTGGATATAAGCGGATATGACACGATATCAGAGGTTAATTCTTCGGAAGATGTTGATATTAAGAAGTCGGTTGTCAAGGTCATCACAGGGGAACGTTATGGAAATGAGGCCGTGATCGAGGTCGATTTAAGCGAAGTTACCGCCTGGGCCATGGAAAACTATAACAAGCGTAATTCGGAAGACTTCACTTTGGAAGGCAGAGAGACGCTCAGGATAGATGATAAGAGAGATCTTTATATCACTTCGTTTTATATGGATTATTATCAGAACAGCAAAGAGATATCTTCTCTGTCCGTATCGGGCTATATTCTGGAGCATAAGTAAAAGCATTGTCCTATGACACAAAGAAGGAAAAAAAGCAGAGTAAAAAGACTTATACTGGCACAGCTGTATGTGCTCCTTCTGTTGATGCTGGTCATCCTCGGACTCTGGATCTACAAAGAGTATCGAAGTGATAAAGATATCGAGGCCATTCAGCAGATGAGCAGAGAAGCAGAGGCAACCCCCACACCAAGGGTACTTCAGGTTAAGCGGGATGATCCCGTTCCGACACCTGTTCCTACTCCGCAGATAATGCAGCAGTATAAGGAACTGCATGATAAGAATCCGGATATGGTCGGCTGGCTGACCATTCCCGATACGCCGATCGATTATCCCGTTATGTTTAAGGAAGGGGATAATGATCATTATCTGAACCACAACTTTGACGGGGAAGATGATGTGACGGGACTTCTTGTCCTGGATAAGCGGTGCGATCCTTCCGGTAACGGAGTCAACTGCCTTATCCACGGCCACAACATGAAGTCAGGAGCCATGTTCGGAAGCCTTAAGAAGTACGCTCAAAAGGAGTATTACAGGGAACATTCGACAATTTACTACAATACTCTCTATGAAGAGAGGATATATGATATAATAGCAGTGTTCAGGTCACAGGTATATGATGAGAACACCACATCATTTGAATTCTATGATTATATACAGATAGATGATGAGGAAGCATTCGATGAGTATGTACAGGGGGCCGTGGCTGAGTCTCTGTATGACACGGGGATAACGGCCAAGTGGGGAGACAGACTGTTAACGCTCTCAACCTGCGAATACAGCAAGGCCAACGGGCGGCTTGTGATACTTGCAAGAGAACGTGAAGGGGAATGAGCCACAGGCTTAGATGAACAGATAATGACCCTTATGGGCGGAAGATAAATGACAGGCAGTAGATATCTTAGACGTAAGAGAATATTGGGCATATCTGCAATAGTGCTGGCGATGCTTCTTGTGGCATTGCCGGTTTTTTCGCGTGCCGAGGAAGTCGGAACAACACTTAACAACAAGCTTAATGTCGCAAGCTTCAGGAATATGTGTAATGATGCCGGATTAGGAGAAAGCATAAATGCGATCACCAAAGTGACATGTGTTCCTGACTTGGAAGGCGACGGATGGATCGAATGCGGAGAGAGCGGAGATCCCAATATGTTGATGGTCAGACTGTCCGGAACGGAACTTGAGATATATGTTCCGCAGCAGCTCACTTCAATATCCGGAGAAATAGGATTATCTGAACCGGGAACGTCTAATCAATTCATAAATGCGGATCCGTTTAATATAGACCCCCTCTTAAGAAAAATAGATACATCGAACTGGGTGCTCATGCAGAATATGTTTGCCGGGATACGCCATGCAGCGAGTCTCGATGTGAGTAATTTTGATACGGGCAATGTTTTAAACATGGGATCCATGTTTTATGGCTGCAGCAGTCTGGAGGAATTGGATCTGTCCGGCTTTGATACGGCAAAAGTGGCAAACATGCATGCCATGTTCAGTGGCTGCAGCTCGCTTCAATCACTTGATCTGAGCTCGTTTGATACATCCGCGGTCAATCCTGAGACGAACGGATATGAAGGAAGTATGAGATCGATGTTTAGTAACTGTT
>JAILKC010000003.1 GCA_024694055.1 Lachnospiraceae bacterium
GTGGGTAAAGGATAATGCATCCGATCCCGATATTGCAAAGAGTGCAGAGAAGGCCAAGAAGGCATATGCAGGTACAGAGCTTCAGGGTAAGACACTCGGTATCATAGGTCTTGGCGCGATAGGCGGTAAGGTTGCCAATGCTGCAACAAGCCTTGGTATGACAGTGCTTGGATATGATTCTTATCTGTCTGTAGATGCAGCCTGGAACATAAGCCGTGCCGTAAAGCATGTGGGCAATGTAGATGATATCTATGCAGAGTGTGACTTTATCACGATCCATGTACCGCTTCATGACAGCACTAAGAATTATATCGATAAAGAAGCGATCGCTAAGATGAAGGACGGCGTGATCATCTTAAACTTTGCAAGAGACCTTCTGTGCAATGAGAAGGATATCTTGGACGGCATCAAGTCAGGCAAGATCCGTAAGTATGTATCAGACTTCCCGAATGCTACGACTGCAGGTCAGGAAGGATGTATCGTGATCCCTCACCTTGGTGCTTCTACGGAAGAGTCAGAAGATAACTGTGCGGTTATGGCGGTTAAGGAGATGAGAGATTACCTTGAAAACGGTAATATCAAAAACTCTGTAAACTATCTCAACTGTGATATGGGTATCTGCGAGCAGGCAGGTCGTATAGCCGTTATCCATAAGAATATCGCCAATATGATCGCAAGCTTTACAGGAGTGTTCGGTGAGATGGGTATCAATATCTCTGATATGACCAATAAGTCAAAGGGTGACTACGCTTATACGATGCTCGATATCGAGACACCTTCAAGCGATGAGATTGTTAAGAAACTTGAGGCAATTGACGGTGTTATACGCGTAAGAGTCGTTAAATAACGAATGACCAATATACAGTAAGAATATGTGGCATGTAAACATAATTCAACGTAGCGGCGCTTCCGCTCCGTTCCAGGCGTAGCGGTACGTAAGTCAGCAAAATACGCTGACTAAGTACCGACGCCTTCCAAGGCGCTACTAACGAATTATGTTTGCATGCCACATTTATATTTTTGTCTATAATTGATACATTTATATATCTAAGAGCGACTATACAGTTGACATTATATCGCCGAAGTCGTCCTTCATCTTTTGCTCATATTCGAGGGCGTTCTCTGTGGCAAGATCCATGTATTTGATGAATATGTCCTCGACGGGCATTCCTTTTTCCATGGCCAGTTCCTGCAGGATGGGCCTTAACTTCTCGATCTGCTCGGATACCCTGACCTTCTCGGGATCAACATCCGGCATCACTTTATCTGCATATTCCATTATCTTATTAAGCATTTCTCTGTCTTCTTTAGTCATAATCTGCCTCCGATCTATTTGTCTATAGCGATATAATACGCCTAATCAGTTTTATTTTCCATACAAACCGTATTTATTTCAACACCCGAGATCACACGTGTAATGGTAAGGATGAAAATATTATGCTAGACTATATACGTAATTTTGTGAAATTTTGTGAAATCATGAAAAAGGTGTGGCAATACTTATGTATCTTTCGTATAAATATATATAGGAGATCACGCTTACAGATAAGGAGGTAAGATCCATGAATAAAAATGGACCAATAACCCCGTCCCCAGGGTTCAATGCTAGACATTGAATTCTTTTTGGGGTAGTGTCGCATATATTATCAGAATACGTAAATATATTGTAAGGAGGGGATTGCAATGAATGATAATGAAATAAAGACTAAAGAACTTAATGATGCGATTAAGGAAATGTGGGACAGCCTAACCGACGAGCAGAAGGAAAAGGCCAAAGAATGTAAGAGCATGGATGAGCTGATGCTTCTGGCAGGCAGGTACGGAATAGAACTCCCGGACGAAGTGCTTGTGACAGCTGCTGGAGGCAACACTAACATGTTTTATAAAACTGTTAAATGTCCGTATTGTGCTTGCGGTGTTTCAGCCGAAGTGATCGGAGATGGTTCCGGCAAATGTGTAGCAACATGCTTGTGTGGTAAAAAGTTTAGCTTCTTAAACGGTGTATATTATGATGAGAATGGAAGAATGATCGAGCCTTCGGATGTAAAAAAAGGATTATTTTGCTAAACCGGATCGTAATATCGGGCAGTGATGATTCGGACATTGGACCAAAAGGTTTGGACAAAAATATATGGAGCATATATCGCCTTTTAAGAAGGCATATATGCTCTTTTTTTGACGCATATGTCGGGGTGTGGTATCATAGGGAGAAAAGAAAAAACAGGGCTAATAAGGCTTACTATGGAGGGATATTGTGAATACGGGAAATGAAAGCGCTAATGCAGGTAACGGTATGAGCGCAGATAATGCAAATGTTGAAAAGAAAGTTATGCTGTCGGGCATACAGCCAAGCGGTGATCTGCACCTTGGCAATTATTTGGGAGCGATCAAGAACTGGGCCGACAGGGTGAATGAATATGAGTGCTATTACTTTATGGCAGATCTGCATACCATTACGGTAAGGCAGGATCCCAAGGAACTCAGAAGACGTTCCGTAGAGATGCTTGCGCTTTATATAGCTTGCGGACTTGATCCTGAGAAGAATACACTCTTTTTACAGTCTCATGTACCGGCTCATGCACAGCTTGGATGGGTGCTTGACTGCTATACCATGTTCGGCGAACTGTCCCGTATGACACAGTTTAAGGATAAATCCGAGAAGCATAAGGATAATATCAATGCCGGTCTTTTTACATATCCGTCCCTTATGGCTGCGGATATATTGCTGTATCAGCCCCATTATGTACCGGTCGGTGAGGATCAGAAGCAGCATGTGGAGCTTACGAGAGATCTGGCTATCAGATTTAACAATATATACGGTGATGTGTTCAGAGTTCCGGAACCGTACATCAGCAAGGTGGGAGCACGTATATACAGTCTTACGACTCCGGGATCGAAGATGAGTAAGTCTGATCCTAACGGCTGTGTATTCCTTATGGATGAGCCGGATGTGATCATGAAGAAGTTTAAACGTGCCGTGACCGATTCCGATACTGAAAACTGTGTAAGATTTGATAAGGAGAACAAGCCGGGCGTAGCCAATCTTATGAATATCTACTCGACCATCACCGGTAAGAGTTACGATGAGATTGAACACGAATTTGCAGGACAGGGATATGGAGTATTCAAGCCAGCTGTCGGCGAAGCCGTAGTGGATACGCTTGCACCGATAAGAGAAGAGGCTAAGCGCCTAATCGCAGATAAGTCATACCTTGAGAATGTATACAGACAGGGCGCCGAGAAAGCATCATATATTGCGAACAAGACACTTCGTAAGGTATATAAGAAGGTTGGATTTTATCAGATTTAATAGGAGATAGATATGGCAACAGTAAGACCGTTTATGGCATACATGCCGGCTTTGGGGCATGAAGATAAGATAGCTGCACTTCCGTATGATGTATATAACAGAAAAGAAGCTGCAGAAGTGGTGAAGGACAATCCTGAGTCTTTTTTAAGGATCGACAGGGCCGAGACCAATTTTTCTGACGATGTTGATACGTATGATGACAGAGTATATGACAAAGCCGATGAACTCATAAAGGAATTCATAGATAAAGGGCTTTTTGTTAAGTCTGATAAGCCTTGCTACTATGTATATGAACTTATAATGGATGGCAGAAGCCAGACCGGATTTGTCGGATGCTCATCGGTTGCGGAATATAACAGCGGTATTATTAAGAAACACGAGAATACTCTTGCTGCAAAGGAAGCGGACAGGATCCATCATATAGACAGGACCAATATGCAGACCGGTCCGATCTTTTTGGCGTTTAAGAGTAATGCTGCAGTAGATTCGTATCTTTCGGATGTTAAGACACGTAAGCCGTATTATGATTTTACAAGTGATGACGGCATAGGGCATCGTGTATGGATCATAGATTCCGAGGCAGAGATATGCTCTGTTTCGGACATATTTGGTAAGATGGATGCTCTCTACATAGCAGACGGTCATCATAGATGTGCTTCCGCATGCAGAGTGGGAAGTGAGAGACATACAGACGGAAAGGATAAAGAGTCGGATTATTTCTTGAGTGTACTTTTTCCTGACAGTTGCCTTAAGATCATGGATTATAACCGTGTCATAAAAGATCTTAATGGCTTAAGTGATGAGGAATTCCTTAAAAAACTTGAGGAATACTTTGATATTAAGAGCAGTGACAGTGCCGTAAGGCCCGAAAAAAAGGGTCAGTGCGGAATGCTCATAAAGGATAAGTGGTATAAGCTTACATTTAAGAGTGAGTATATTGATGATGATCCGGTAGACGGACTGGATGTGTCACTTTTGCAGAAATATGTTCTTGACGGTATCCTTGATATAAAGGATCCCAAGACGGATAAAAGGATAGATTTTGTAGGCGGTATAAGAGGGCTTAAGGAACTTGAACGCAGATGCAGTACTGATTGTGTGCTTGCATTTGCAATGTATCCCACGGATATCAATGAACTTATGGCAGTTGCCGATGCGGGCAGACTTATGCCTCCCAAGAGTACATGGTTTGAGCCGAAATTAAGAAGCGGGCTGTTCCTGCATTATATCGGTGAGTAGACAGACAGATCAAGAGGGCGGTGGATATGAAGGATAAGCTGTACAAGATGATGAATTGGCCTGAGATAGAGGCCATAGTATACGGTGAAGAGGGAATGCCCCAGACCATACTTGGAAGGCATAATGTGTCTTCTTATACTTTGTTTCAGACTTTTCAACCCAATGCCAAATCTGTTGTGCTTGCGCTTGAGGATGACAAAAAATCCGATAAAAGCAAGGAATACACAATGGAGCTTGCAGATGAAGAGGGCTTTTATGCCATAGCGATCTTAGGCAAGGCAAAGGGGGCTTACCATTATGTTGTAACCGATATCAAGGGCAAGAGACATATAGTCAATGACCCTTATGATAAGAATATCTATGAGAATATCATCGGGATCAAAGACAGTGATGCTGATGGTTTTACCGATGGCGGGATGTATGGAGCGTACAGGATATTCGGAAGTCATGTGACTACGGTCGGTGGATATAAGGGCGTTCTTTTTAGAGTATGGGCGCCTAATGCGATAAGGGTATCAGTGGTTGGTGATTTCAATGAATGGAACGGTAAGAGCCATCCTATGATCAAAGACGAGGAGAGCGGAGTGTTCTCGCTTTTTGTTCCGGGACTTGACGGCGGCGCTGAGTACAATTACGAGTTGCACGTTAAGGGTGGAAGAATTCTTGTCAAAAAGGATCCTTATGCCAAAGCGATTGAAGACGGCAGGTCTGTTGTGATCACCGACAAGAAATATAAATGGGTCGATACTGACTTTTACGGCAACAAGGCAGTACTGCGGGATTACAAAAAGACTCCTGTAAGCATATACGAATTTGACATTAAGGACATAATCGGAAGAGGCGGACATTTAAGTGATACGTCTGCTGATAAGCTTGTTGAAGAGCTTAAAGAAGCCGGATATACATATGTACAATGTGCTATTACAGGAGATTTCCCTTATACTACCCGTTACGAGGTTGAATATTCTGATATACAGAAGTTTGTTGCCAAACTTCATAAGGCCGGCATAGGTCTTATCGCAGTATGGAATCCCGCTTATTTTACGTCGGGAGAGGACGGACTTGACCAATATGACGGTACGTATCTCTATGGTCATATGGATGAGAGAAAAAGATATAATCCGGCATATAATGGGTTGTATTATAACTATGACAGACCGGAAGTCAGAGCCTATCTTTTGTCATCTGCCAGATTCTTGGTAGAAGAATTTCATGTGGATGGGTTGCATATAGACGGTCTGACCTCCATGTTATATCTTGATTACGGCAAATATGACGGTGAATGGGTGGCCAATATCTATGGCGGACATGAGAACTTGGAAGCGATTGATTTTATAAAAGCGCTTAATTCGATGCTTCATAAGTACTTCCCGCACATCATCACCACGACCAAAGAAGTGTCTGCGTTCCCTAAGGTGACTGCACCGGTGGAGGAAGACGGACTTGGCTTTGATCTTGTATGGAATAACGGCTTTATGGAAGACTATGTGAACTTTATCAAGTCTGAGGCCGGAAAAGGCAACATGCATAAGATCACAGACAATATGTCATATGCATATGCAGAGAACTATGTTCTTACCATATCAAAGGACGATGTGCTGATGGCCAATGATTATGATCATTTAAGAGTGGAAAATGGTGCGACCCTGTATGATTACATTCCCGTATCGGATGAGAATAAGCCCGCGGTATCCAGAGCCACACTTGCATTTATGTGGGCGCATCCCGGTAAAAAGCTGCTTAGCAAGGGACAGGCAACGCCGGCACAGCTTGCGGTACTTAATGGAATGTATAAGGAGTTGAGCGCATTTTACAGTCTTGACGTCAATCCTTATGGCTTTGAATGGATCAAGTCCATTGATGACGGGGACGGTGTAGTGGCATTTGTCAGAAAGGATGAATATCTTAATCATTCCATTTTTGTCGTATGTAACTTCTCCTGGAATGAATATGCGAATTATAAGTTCGGCATGCCTTATGAAGGCAAGTATAAGATGATATTTAATTCTGAAGACAAGAAGTACGGCGGCAAAGGTACTGTCAATACCCGTTTTAAGGAGACAAAAGAAGAGTTCTATGACGGAAGAGCCAATAGCCTGACTGTTAAACTTGCGCCGATGAGTGTATGCTATTACAGTTATACGCCTTATACAGAACAGGAGCTATTAAAGATAGCCCAGGAGAAAGTCGACAGGTTCAAGGAAAAATTGGAAAAAGAAGCCAAGGAAAAAGCGAAAGAACTTAAAGGCAAGTCTTCTTCGAAGTGATGATGTGATACTCCGGTAAAAAATATAATGATCGCCCTGTTAAAAAAATGGAGAAAATCATACTTGTCTTAAAGGGCTTTTTGGATTATAATTCTTAGCGTGTCCGTTTAAAGGATGCGTGTGCCGATGTAGCTCAGTCGGTAGAGCACTTCACTCGTAATGAAGGGGTCATGAGTTCGAGTCTCACCATCGGCTTGCACAAGTTTACGTAACTCGGAAATATCAGATATTTCCGAGTTTTTTTCTTGTGTGAGATGTTGTTATATGATATTATCAATTTTAGATTTAATTTGCGAAGAAGATGGAGGTGTGCCGTGGCAGGATTATGGGGCGGCCGATTTACCAAGAATACAGATGATGAAGTATTTGCCTTCAATGAATCCTTTTCTTTTGATCACAGACTTTTTGACAAGGATATAGAAGGCAGTATAGCTCATGTTAAGATGTTGGCCAAACAGGCTGTTATCTCTGACAAAGAAAGAGATGACATCATACAGGGGCTTAAGAAGATAGAGGATGATGTCCACTCAGGTGAGATTGCTTTTTTACCTGAGTATGAGGACGTTCACAGCTTTGTGGAAGCTCATCTTATAAAACTTATCGGAGATGCCGGCAAGAAGATGCATACCGGACGCAGTCGTAATGATCAGGTTGCGCTTGATATGAAGTTGTACGTACGTGAAGAGATAGGCAGTATAGATGCGCTTTTATGCGAACTTCAAAAGGCGCTTCTTGATATCATAGAAGCCAATACAGGTACATATATGCCCGGTTTCACGCATATGCAGAAGGCGCAGCCTGTTACGGTCGCGCATCATATGGGTGCATATATGGAGATGTTTATCAGAGACAGAAGCAGGCTTAAAGATATTTTTGCGCGCATGAATTACTGTCCGTTAGGCAGCGGAGCTTTGGCAGGTACAACTTATCCGCTTGACAGAGAATACGTTGCAAAGGAACTTGACTTTGCCGGCGCCACCAGAAACTCCATGGATTCGGTATCCGACAGGGATTATGTGATAGAACTCTTATCTGCACTTTCCGTTATCATGATGCATTTAAGCAGATTCAGCGAAGAGATCATTATATGGAACAGCAATGAATACCGTTTTGTTGAATTGGATGATGCATATTCTACCGGTAGCAGCATCATGCCTCAGAAGAAGAATCCGGATATTGCGGAACTTGTCAGAGGTAAGACGGGAAGAGTGTACGGGGCACTTATGAGTATGCTCACCACAATGAAGGGAATACCGCTTGCATATAATAAGGATATGCAGGAAGACAAGGAGATGACCTTTGATGCGATAGATACGGTAAAGGATTGCATACATCTTTTCACGGGAATGATTAAGACCATTTCTTTTAACAAAGATCAGATGGCGGTAAGTGCCATGAAGGGATTCACCAATGCGACCGATGCTGCGGATTATCTTGTAAAAAAAGGCGTTCCTTTCAGAGATGCTCATGGGATCATAGGAAGCCTGGTTTTATATTGTATAGACAACGATAAAGCCATTGAAGACTGTGCGCTTGATGAACTTAAGAAGATTAGTGATGTTTTCGACGAAGACATCTATGATGCGATCAGCTTAAAGACATGTGTGGATAAGCGAACTACGAAGGGCGGTCCCGCCCCTGACAGCATGAATGAAGCGATAAAGTATTACAGAGATCATATAAAATAATACGGGTCATAAGAACCCGGCTAGGAGGAGATTATGGAGAAGTTAAAAGTAGGTATACTCGGAGCAACGGGAATGGTAGGTCAGAGATTCACATCTCTGCTTGAGAATCATCCTTGGTTTGAGGTTACAACCGTAGCTGCCAGTGCAAGGAGCGCCGGCAAGACGTATGAAGAGGCCGTGGGTGAGCGCTGGAAGATGGACACCCCAATGCCTGAAGCGGTTAAAAAACTTGTGGTTATGAACGTGTCAGATGTTGAGGCGGTAGCAGGAAGCGTTGATTTTGTATTTTCTGCTGTAGACATGACCAAGGAAGAGATACGCGCGATCGAAGAGGAATATGCCAAGACTGAGACTCCTGTTGTATCCAACAACAGTGCGCACAGATGGACTCCTGATGTGCCCATGGTGGTTCCGGAGATCAATCCCGGCCATATGGATGTAATTCAGTATCAGAGAAAGAGACTTGGAACGACAAGTGGTTTTATTGCTGTTAAGCCCAATTGTTCTGTTCAGAGTTATGTGCCTGCGCTTACTGCATGGATGGAATATGAGCCTACTCAGGTGGTTGCTACTACTTATCAGGCTATTTCCGGAGCCGGTAAGACATTTAAGGACTGGCCTGAGATGGTTGGCAATGTGATCCCTTATATCGGAGGTGAAGAAGAGAAATCCGAGATGGAGCCGCTTCGTATATGGGGAAGCATTGTAGATGGCAAGATAGAGCCGGCCAAGGCTCCTCTTATCACATGTCAGTGTATCAGAGTACCTGTTCTTAACGGTCATACTGCAGCTGTATTTGTTAATTTTGCAAAGAAGCCTTCCAAGGAAGAACTTATAGACAAACTCCTTGCATATAAAGGAGTTCCTCAGGAACTTAATCTGCCCAGTGCACCCAAGCAGTTCATTCAGTATCTGACAGAGGATAACAGACCTCAGGTCACTCTGGATGTTGATTATGAAAGAGGCATGGGTGTCAGCATAGGAAGACTCAGAGAAGATAAGATCTATGATTATAAGTTTGTAGGTCTGTCACATAACACGGTAAGAGGCGCTGCAGGTGGGGCAGTGCTTTGTGCAGAACTTTTGAAGGCACAGGGGTATATCAACAAAAAGTAGTAAGGGAGAGTAAGTATAATGCTTATCGGCAGAGATGCGGAGATCAATGTATTAAACGAGTACGCAAGACGCGCCGGCAATCAGGTCATGATCATGTATGGCTTAAACGGTGTGGGCAAGTCTGCGTTGGTCAGAGAGTTTTTGCGTGATATCGATCATAGCCTGATGCTTGATTGCAAACAGGTATATGAGAGAGAACAGCTCTATCAGTGGAGCAATGTCAGCGGACTCGGTCTCGATCTTCCGGAATATCCGCAGTACAGTGATCTTTTTACGGCCATAGACGGATATTTTGCGGAAAGTGATTCGAAGAATGTTGTGGTATTTGATGAGTTTCAGTATCTTCTTAAGTACTCCAATGATTTTACAAACAGTCTTTTTGATTTCCTGACTATGACCGGTAAGCAGTATTTCTTTATTCTTGTGAGTTCTTCGATCGAGTGGGTCGAGAATTCGATGGTATCCAAGATCGGAGCGAGGGCAAGAGGAATATCGGGATTTTTCAAGGTCAAGGAATTAAGTTTTGCCGATTTCAGATCTTACTTTACCAAGTTCAGATATGATGAGTGTGTGACAGGATATGCTATACTTGGCGGCATTCCCAAACTTTGGAATTACTTTGACAAGAATAAGGGCTTTAAGGACAATATCCTGCATAACATACTTGATCCGAATGCACCTTTACTTACATACGGTGAAGATTTTGTGGCAAGCGAACTCAGAGAAACCAGCGTATACAATACAATACTCTGGGCACTTGCCAATGATAAGAAAAAACTTAACGATCTTTATGCGCACACCCAGTTCTCAAGAGCCAAGATATCCGTATACATCAAGAATCTCATGGAACTTGGCTTTGTAAGCAAGGCTTTTTCTGTGGATACGGAAGGCAGAGAGAACACACAAAAGGGTGTGTATGACATCTGCTGTAATTTCGTCAATTTTGCATATCAATTCCTATTCCCTTACAGGAGCGAGCTGCAATTCAAGGATGCAACGCAGTATTACAATGAGCATATCAGGGGAGGGCTGAAAAAGTACACAGCCAAGTATTTCCCGGCTATATGTAAGGAATATCTCGATACCCAGAACAGTTTAAGCAATCTTCCTATTAAATATGACCGTATGGGATCATGGATAGGCAAAGCGGGTACCATTGATTTTGTGTGCAGAGATGCCGGAGATCATACGCTCATAGCACTTTGTAACTGGGAAAAGCCCATGATGCGTTTTGATGATTATGAGTGGCTTATGTATTGCGCAAAGCAGGCCAAGATAAATGCTGATTACGTCTATCTGTTCTCGGCGGGCGGATTTGATGACGGACTGCATTTTGCGGTAAGCAGCAAGAAGAACATTAAACTCATTACTTTGGACGAACTGTAAGTGGGCAAGAGACTTATCATAACGGAAAAACCCAGTGTTGCCAGAGAATTCGGTAAAGCATTGGGCGAAAAAATGAAAAACTTCGACGGCTATATGGAGTCGGACGGATATATCATCACGTGGTGTGTGGGCCATCTCGTGACCATGTGTTATCCTGATGTATATGACCCGGCTTTAAAAAAATGGTCGCTTGACACTATCCCTTTTATACCGGATACATATCGTTATGAGATCATAGATAACGTTAAGAAGCAGTTTGAGATCATCAAAAAACTGTTTCACAGAGATGACATAGATGTCATATATAATGCCGGTGACTCGGGACGTGAGGGAGAATATATTCAGCGTCTTGTCAGGCAGGAAGCGGGATACCGCGAAGGAATCACGTGGAAGAGGGTATGGATAGATTCGCAGACGGAAGATGAGATTAGGCGCGGCATAAACGAAGCCAAGGATATGTCGGAATATGACAACCTCTCCGATTCGGCGTATTTAAGGGCTCAGGAAGATTATCTTATGGGTATCAATTTCTCCAGAGCACTCGCCCTTAAATATCAATATGTGATCAAGGACTTTCTTAATGATCCAAAATGTATCATTTCGGTCGGACGTGTGATGACCTGTGTTCAGGGAATGGTGGTCAAAAGAGAAAGAGAGATACGCGATTTCGTCAAGACGCCTTTTTATAAGCTTCAGTGTACGTTTGACTCGGGCGATACGTCTTATGTGGGTGAGTGGAAACTGACGGAAGACAGCGACTATAATGCACATCCCAAGCTTTATAAGAGCAATGGCTTCAATGATAAGGAAACAGCAGAACAGTTTGTCAATGCGTTAAGCAATGTCGGCAGTGCAACTGTTACCGGAATAGAAAAAAAGAAGAATACAAAGAATCCACCGCTTTTATATAATCTGGCGGAACTTCAAAATGACTGTTCTAAACTTTTTAAGATCAGTCCCGATGAAACGCTTAAAATAGCCCAGGAACTGTATGAAAAGAAGTTAACGACTTATCCGAGAACTGACGCAAGAGTGCTATCTTCGGCGGTTGCGACTGAGATCGAGTCTAATCTTAAGGGCTTGCAAAATATCGGCGCCATGAAACCGTATGTCAGTCATATACTGGAATCGAATGCACATGCAAAACTGGCAAAATCAAGATATGTTGATGATAAGCAGATAACCGATCATTACGCGATCATACCGACGGGACAGGGATTGTCGGCTTACACAAGCCTGTCGGCCGATGCAAAAAAAGTGTATGAGATCATAGTCAGAAGATTTCTTGCTATCTTTTATCCCGGAGCCGTATATCAGAAGATGGTCATTACCACGAAGATCGGTAACGAAAGTTTTTTTTCAAATTATAAGACATTACTGTCGGAGGGTTATCTGGCAGTTATGAATTATTCTTTTAAACAGGCCAAGGCTTCAGGCGCAGAGGAAGATAAACAGGAAAGTAAAGCGGGAGAAGATGAACTTGAGCAGCATGCAGACAAGGCTCTGGAAGAGTTTTTGAATTCTCTTAAGAAGAACACTGAGGTAACTCCCGGTAAGATCGAGATCAAAGAAGGAGAGACGACTCCACCGAAGAGATATAATTCCGGAAGCATTATTTTAGCCATGGAAAATGCAGGTCAGCTCATCGAAGATGAGGAGTTGCGCGCACAGATAAAGGGTAGCGGGATCGGAACCTCTGCTACCAGAGCTGAGATACTTAAAAAGCTTTTTGACAGAAAATATCTTGCTCTTGATAAAAAGACTCAGGTCATTACGCCGACTCTTTTGGGCGAGATTTTATATGAAGTGGTAGACAGCTCGATCAAACCTCTGCTTGACCCGAAACTGACGGCGAGTTGGGAGAAGGGCCTTACGCAGGTGGCCGGTGGAGAGATCGCAAAAGAAGAATATACAAAGAAACTTAATGACTATGTGATAAGACGTACCAATATGGTCAAATCCATCAGAGTGGGACGCGGAGATGTTATTAAGACCTTCGAACAGGTGAAAGGATATTATAAATGAACGAGGCTTCGATAAAAGAACTGTACAGTCTGGACAAGACCATTGCAGCCGATATATTTGACGGGATCACTTATCCGTGGGAGGCACTGCCCAAGATAAAAGAATTTATTATGGAACTGGGTGCGACTCTTGATCCGGACAGGTTTGACAGGCATGGTGATGACATATGGATAGCCAAGAGCGCCAAAGTTTTCCAGAGTGCATATATCGGCGGTCCGTGCATTATAGACGAAGAAGCGGAGATTAGGCATTGCGCATTCATACGTGGAAGTGCTATAGTTGGCAAGGGTTGTGTTGTAGGCAACAGTGTTGAACTGAAAAATGTGATTTTGTTTGATAAGGTTCAGGTTCCGCATTATAATTATGTAGGTGACAGTGTTTTGGGATACAGATCTCATATGGGAGCCGGTTCCATAACGTCCAATGTTAAGAGCGACAAGACTCTTGTGGTCGTTAAGAGTAAGGATGAACAGATCGAGACGGGGCTTAAGAAGTTCGGAGCCATGCTTGGCGACGGAGTAGAAGTCGGATGCAATTCGGTACTTAATCCCGGAACAGTGATCGGAAAGAACGCCAGCATATACCCCACAAGCAGCGTAAGAGGAGTGATACCTGCGGGATATATATATAAGAGCCGTACAGAGATTGCCAAGAGAGTGTGATGAATGAATTCCATTACGTTTAGCAAGTTAAAAGAAGAAGAGAAGATAGAGATATTTATCAACAGTGAGATAGATGATGTGCTGCATGGTCTGTTGGTGCTCAATATGGATAATTTTGCGACTATTCGTGATCAGATCGGTGTTGATGATATGTCCGGTGTCCTTAAGAAGTTTGAGGACAGCTTTAACATGCTTTTCCGCGGAAGTGATATAGTGGTTAAGCTTAAAGGCGATGAATTCATAGTACTCACCAAGAATATAAAGGAACTTGGTAATGTGGAACTGCTTGCGTCCAAGATATTGTCCGCTGTGTCGAGTACGGATGTCGGCGGCAACTTGAAGATGACCTGCAGTATCGGTATTGCCATATATCCGTTCCACGGGGTTACATATGATGAGCTCAAAAGCGTGGCATACAGGGCAATGATCCGCGCCAAGAATAACGGTAAAAACTGTTATATGATATATAATGCGGCATGGACCAAGCTGCTGTATCACGATTATGTGTATGATAAATCATCGTATGAGAAATGGAAGAACAGTGATCTTATCACCATGGTCAACAACAGGGGACTTTTGGAGGCTTGTTCCAACATGTTCAGAGATGGCAGAGACGCCATGTCGGCCATGAATTCCATATTGGAACTTGGGTGTTTGTATCTTGGATTTTCCAGAGTATATTATTTTTCGCAGTCATCCGTTAAAGATGATGTCAGAAAGAGACTCACATATGCCAATTCAGGCTTTGAGTATACATCCGAAAGCGATATAATGAGAGCGCTGCGCGAGGATATGGAAGCAAGGATATCAGAGAACTACGACTGTGTTGCGCTTATAGACTCAGATGATCCCGGTGTCGATGAAGAGATCAGGCTCACGCTTAAGGATAAGGACATCAATCAGATACTGTATTTCCCGATCAGTAAAGGTGAAGTGTTCAGAGGAGCGTTTATATTCGAGAATATGTCGGTGGACAAGATCGACATGACTTATGATGAACTGAATGAACTGGGAGAACAGATGCGTTCGGTACAGTCATATTTCTACAGTTCGCATACCAAGAGATTTGCGAAAGAGAACATCGCAAAGTTGGAGCTTTTCGAGAACATTCCGGCATCGGTATTTATCATAGATGCGCAGACGCATGTCATCGAGTTTGCCAACTTAAGAGCCAAGGAACATGTAGATGGCGGACATATCGGAGATATATGTTATTCGACATTCTGCAACAGGAACTCACCCTGTGAGAACTGTCCTCTGAATAAGATGGATCCTGATTATGTACACGCCAACGGTAAGTATGAGTATTTCAATTATGCCACGAGAGAATGGACGAATAATCTGTATTCGTGGATGGGCGTATATGATAACAGGAATAAGGCCATCATGATATCGGTTGATGTGAGTGATTATGTCAGCGATATGGATAAGGTGACCAAGTTGGCAATGGGTTCCGATCCTGATGAGCTGTAAATCGATTCAAAATGCAAGCATTTTGTTCGTTTACTATAAATTATATTTGAAAGGAGTTTTCACATGATCTATTCAAAAGAAGTTGAAGAAATGTGTCCGGTTGCACAGGGTGTCAACCACGGATGCGCTCCTATCCCTGAGGAAGCCAAGTGGGTAAAGGCTAAAGAGGTAAAAGATATCTCCGGATTTACACACGGCGTAGGCTGGTGTGCACCTCAGCAGGGAGCTTGTAAGCTTTCGCTTAATGTTAAGGAGGGCATCATACAGGAAGCGCTTGTAGAGACTATCGGATGTTCCGGTATGACTCATTCGGCTGCTATGGCTGCTGAGATTCTTCCCGGCAGAACAGTACTTGAGGCACTTAATACAGACCTTGTATGTGATGCTATCAATACAGCCATGAGAGAGCTTTTCCTCCAGATTGTATACGGTCGTTCACAGAGTGCATTCTCTGAGGATGGACTTCCTATCGGTGCAGGACTTGAGGATCTTGGTAAGGGCCTTCGCTCACAGGTTGGTACAATGTATGGTACTCTTAAGAAGGGCCCCAGATATCTTGAGATGGCAGAGGGATACGTTACAGGTATCGCGCTTGACAAGGATGATCAGATCATCGGTTATCAGTTCGTAAGCCTTGGCAAGATGACTGACTTCATCAAGAAGGGCGATGATCCCAATACTGCTTGGGAGAAGGCTAAGGGTCAGTATGGCCGCGTAGACGAAGCAGTCAAGATCATCGATCCGAGAAAGGAATAGGAGGATAATACAATGGCATTATTTGAATCATATGAAAGACGTATTGACAAGATCAATTCGGTATTGAAAAGCTATGGTATCTCCTCTATAGAAGAAGCTGAGAAGATCACCAAGGATGCCGGACTTAATGTATATGACATGATCAAGGGTATTCAGCCCATCTGTTTTGAGAATGCATGTTGGGCATATACGGTAGGTGCTGCTATAGCTATCAAGAAGAACTGCCGTAAGGCTTCAGAGGCTGCTGCAGCAATAGGCGAGGGCCTTCAGGCTTTCTGTATTCCCGGTTCCGTTGCTGATACACGTAAGGTTGGTCTTGGCCACGGTAACTTAGGAAAGCTGCTTCTCGAAGAGGAGACAGAGTGTTTTGCTTTCCTTGCAGGTCACGAGTCATTCGCAGCTGCAGAGGGAGCTATAGGTATCGCAGAGAAGGCTAACAAGGTTCGTAAGAAACCCTTGAGAGTCATCCTTAACGGACTTGGTAAGGACGCTGCACAGATCATCTCACGTATCAACGGATTCACATTCGTGGAGACAGAGTATGATCCATATACCAATACTGTAAAGGAAGTTAACAGAATCGCATATTCTGAGGGACTCAGAGCAAAGGTTAACTGCTACGGTGCCAACGATGTATGTGAAGGTGTTGCTATCATGCATAAGGAAGGCGTAGATGTATCTATCACAGGTAACTCTACCAATCCTACAAGATTCCAGCATCCCGTTGCAGGTACATACAAGAAGGAGTGCATCGAGCAGGGCAAGAAGTACTTCTCAGTAGCATCAGGCGGTGGTACAGGACGTACACTTCATCCCGATAACATGGCTGCAGGTCCTGCTTCATACGGTATGACCGATACACTCGGACGTATGCATTCAGACGCACAGTTCGCAGGTTCTTCTTCGGTTCCTGCTCACGTTGAGATGATGGGTCTTATCGGTGCTGGTAATAACCCCATGGTAGGTATGACGGTTTCGGTTGCCGTATCTATCGAGGAGGCTGCTACAGCAGGTAAGTTCTAATAATATCTTATATGTATATCATTGAGCTCAGGCATTTTTGCCTGAGCTCATTTTAGTTTTGCGTGAAACTCTTTGTATATTGAGAAATATGAGAAAATGTGGTATTTTTTATAGTAATGAAAAAAAGAAGGTAGACGTACATGAGATCAGCACATAAGATAATTATTCCCATATTTTTGATAAGCCTTATGGTATGTGCCGGATGCGGCAAGAAGAATAGTAAGGAGCTTGATGCATATTATGACTCCATGAACAGATTTGCCACGGGTATGGCCAAGATTGCCGCGGACTTGGAAGCGGTGGACACTTCAGTCCCGGGGGCCTCGAACGAGGTACTTGGATATCTTGATAAGATAAATGAACAGCTTGCTACTTTGGCAGAGATAGAAGTACCGGATGAATTCGCAAGTAATGAGGAACTTGCGGACGAGGCGTATGAATATATGCAGCAGGCTGTCAGTCTTTTTCATCAGTACTATGAGGATCCGGATTGCGAGAGAGCGGTCTTTGAAGTTGCTACCGAGAATTATTCGAGAGCAATGAAGAGGGTCAATTATATATCATACATATTAAAAGGTGAGCTTCCTGAAGGATCAGACTACGAAGTTATAGAGAACAATACGGATTTTGCTCCTGTTACTGATGGTAATGAACCTGTAATGGATGAATATTCGGACGACATGATCATGGATGATGAGTCGGAGGAGATCCTGGAATAAAGAGAATCATACAATATGATGCAGGGTAAGGAAAAGGATAAAAACAGAACAGCCATCGCGCTTGAATACAATCCTGATGAGTCTGAAGCACCGAAAGTCATAGCTTCCGGCAAAGGGCTTGTTGCGGACAAGATTATAGAAGAAGCTAAGAAGGCTGATGTTCCTGTTCATAAGGACAGTAAGCTTGCGGGAACCTTAAGCAAGTTAGAGATTGGTGAGATGATCCCGCCTGAACTGTATGAGGCAGTTGCCGAGATACTTGTATT
Organism: Lachnospiraceae bacterium; assembly: GCA_024694055.1. GTDB lineage: Bacteria > Bacillota > Clostridia > Lachnospirales > Lachnospiraceae > Colinaster. Next base: position 17,931 of record JAILKC010000003.1, read on the forward strand.
TGTCGATGCGATGGAGAAGATACAAGCCAAGAGCAAAAAGCGATAGTTAAACACTTAGTCGGAGGTTTGGTATGAGCACAGAGAATGAAGTAAAGAGCCCTTACGATACAAAGAGCGTGGAACAAAACGAAGAATTGCAGACAGGCATACTTAATGAATTGCATGCCCTGCAGAAGAAGACGCTAATGTATCAGAGGTTGTCTGCAGGACTTATGTTGGTGTTTGTGATCGCCGTTTTATGTGTAATTCCGTCACTTCTCAGTACACTTAAGGCAACAAGAGAGACTCTTGCCGGCGTAGATGCGGCGGTTGCGCAGGCCAATGAGGTGATAGCTGAGGCTAATGGCGCTGTAGCTGAAGTCGAAGAGGCTATGAATGATCTTTCCAATTTTGTCAATACTGCCGGGGAAGAATTGACTTCAGTGGCTGATGGAATTACGCAGGTTGATTTTGAAACGCTTAACAGGGCTATCGAGAATCTTGACGCTACGGTTCAGCCTTTTGCCAACTTTTTTTCAAAATTCAAATGATGAGTTAAAGATACAGCGTGATAATAAGATAGTATAGGATGAGACATTCTGTGAATGTCTCGGAATGGAGATATGAGATGAATGGTGCAGATATAATGGTTAAATGCCTGGAGGCGGAAGGGGTTAAGGATATATTCGGCTATCCCGGCGTGGCTATAGCGCCCTTTTATAACAGTGTCCTTGATTCGGATATAAGAAGCATACTTGTAAGAACGGAACAGAGTGCTGCTCATGCAGCCAGCGGATATACACGTGCTTTTAACAATGAGCTTCCCGGCGTATGTGCAGTAACTTCCGGCCCCGGTGCGACCAATCTTATCACCGGTATTGCGACTGCTTTTGCTGACAGTATTCCGCTTGTATGCATCACGGGACAGGTCAAGCGTGAGCTTATCGGCACCGATGCGTTCCAGGAAGCTGACATTACCGGGGCGTGTGAGAGCTTTGTGAAATATTCATATCTTATCAGAGATGTCGAGGATATTCCGAGGGTGTTCAAGGAAGCCTTTCATGTGGCAAGTACCGGACGAAAGGGACCGGTGCTCATAGATGTGCCGATAGATGTACAACAGGCTACCGTTAAGAATTTTAAATATCCTGACAGCGTGGATATGCGTACATATAAGCCCACGGTCAAGGGCAATGCCGTGCAGATGAAGAAGGTCATACATGAGCTTGAGAAAGCCAAGCGGCCTGTTCTTTGCGCCGGCGGCGGCGTTCTGCTCAGTAAGGGTAAGTACGAGGTGCTCAGTTTCGTAGAAAAGCATAATATTCCGGTAGTCACCACTATGATGGGTATAAGCGTGGTTCCGACGGAACATAAACTTTGCTACGGTATGGTCGGCAATAACGGCAAGCCATATGCAAACAGAGCGATGAATGAGGCGGATCTCCTTATCATGGTCGGCGCATCGATCGCTGACAGATCTGTCACTCAGCCTGATCTTGTAACAAAGGGCAAAGTGGTTGTACATATAGATGTTGATCCTGCTGAGATCGGCAAAAATGCAAGCTCCAACATTCCGCTTGTAGGCGATGCCAGGGCGATATTTGATGAACTGTTGAAGATCGATTATGAGGCTGATTACAGTGAATGGCTTAAGACTCTTGATGAATACAAGATATCGATGGCGATTAAACGTTCACCTGATCCTTCCTATGTTGATCCCGCCGCCTTTATCAATATGTTAAGCCACAGTATGGATAAAGATGCGATCTACATAGCAGATGTTGGGCAGAATCAGATATGGAGCTGCGACAATGTATGTATAAGAGAGGGCAAGTTCATGACTACCGGTGGTATGGGTACAATGGGATACTCTATACCTGCTGCTATCGGAGCCAAGTTAAGACGCCCCGAGAGACAGGTAGTGGCTGTATGCGGAGACGGCGCTTTTCAGATGAGCATGTGTGAATTTGCTACTGCCAGACAACATGGAGTTCCCATGAAAGTCGTAGTGCTTACGAATAATTATCTCGGTATGGTACGTGAGTATCAGCATTATACATATCACGACAAGTATTCGGTGGTTGACCTGTCCGGCAATCCCGACCTGGAAAAACTGTCATCAGCTTATGATATGTCATACATCAAACTGACAGACATGTCAGGAGCACAGGCAGCTATCGACAAGTTCCTCGCAGACAGTAACTCATGTATCCTCGAGGCGATTATAGATCCCATGGATCTTGTCAAATAGTAATTTGAAAGGATGAATATGAAGAGAATATATTCGGTTTTGGTTGAGAACAGATCGGGTGTACTTATGAAAGTTGCCGGATTGTTTTCGAGAAGGAATTTCAATATTGATTCATTGGCGGTCGGCGAGACGGAGGATGCGTCTGTTTCGAGGATGACGATAGTCAGTTCCGGTGATGAAAGAACCATAGAGCAGATCGAGAAGCAGCTTAATAAGAAGTTGGATGTTATTAAAGTTAAGACTTATGATGAGCATTCGGGTATCAATCGAGAGATGATGCTTGTCAAGGTCAAGTACAATAAGAACAATCGCAGAGACATCATGGAGAACTGTGAGATCTTGGGAGCGTCGATCGTTGATATGTCCAATAACCTTATGATAATACAGATATGCGATACGCCTGAAAGGACTGCGATGTTCCTTAAGATGCTCAAGGGCATCAGTATACTTGAAGTAGCAAGAACCGGAACCTTATCTCTTACAAAGTGTTCCGAAGCTGAATAATATAAGGAGTATGTGAATTATGGTAAGAATGATTATGCACGGCTGCAACGGCCGTATGGGACAGATGATCACCAAGATCGCTGAAGAGGAGAAGAACATACAGATAGTAGCAGGCGTTGATAAGTTCGGTGGCATGAAGAATGACTATCCGGTGTTTGAAGATATTAAGGATTGCGATGTGGAGGCTGATGTGGTCATAGACTTTACCAATTCCGAAGCAGTTGACGGCCTTCTTACTTATTGTAAGGATAAGAAGCTGCCTATAGTATTGTGCACTACCGGTATGTCTGATAAGCAGCTTAAGGACATAGAAGATGCTTCAAAGCAGATCCCGATCTTAAGATCAGGTAATATGTCACTTGGAATCAATACACTTATAAAAGTGCTTAATGAAATAAGTCCGGCGCTTGCTAAGGCAGGATTTGATATTGAGATAGTTGAGAAGCATCACAGACATAAGCTTGATTCGCCCAGCGGCACGGCGATCCTTCTTGCGGACAGTATCAATGAGAGCCTTCCTGAAAAATATGATTATGTATATGACAGAACTGACAGGAGGCAGGAGCGCCCGGTAAATGAGATAGGCATATCGGCTGTTCGAGGTGGCTCCATCGTGGGCGACCATGATGTGATCTTTGCGGGGCTTGATGAAGTCATTACTCTTTCGCACAGAGCTTATTCGAGAAGTGTATTTGCCAAGGGTGCTATTACGGCAGCACTTTTCCTTTCCGATAAGAAGTCGGGAATGTACTCGATGGCGGATTGCCTGTAATAATACTTATATTGACAGTAACAGAGTATATTGCTAGAATAGAGATTGTGCAAATTTAGGCACAATCTTTATTTTTGGGAGCAAATATGAGCAGTGCTATTAAAAAGAAGGCGTTCTCGTTGTTAGTGGAGAATACTTCGGGAGTTCTCAACAGAATATCAGGCCTTTTTGCAAGACGTGGATATAATATCGAGAGTATTACGGCGGGAGTTACGGCAGATCCCAGAGTTACACGTATCACTGTGGTTGCATCAGGTGATGACGAGATACTTGATCAGATCGAGAAGCAACTTGGTAAGCTTGTGGATGTGGTCGATATAAGAGAACTCAAGCCGGAGAATAGTGTATATAGGGAACTTGCTCTTATCAAGATCAAGGTTTCTTCCAAGGACAGATCTGAGATTAGTTCTTTGGTGGACGTGTTCGGCGCGGATATAATAGATGTATCCAAGGAAGGTCTTATCGTGGAGATGACGGGTAAGCAGAGCAAGATTGATGCATTTTTGGAATTGCTTGACGGATATGAGATATTGGAACTGGCCAGGACCGGTATTGCCGGACTCAGACGCGGAACCGATGATATAGTATATCCGAAGCTTGGGTAGATGATAAAGGCTGTAAGCTATAATCATATAAGTGTTTGATAGAGAGAGGAAGGAATCAACATGGAAAACAAGATTTATTATCAGAAGGATTGTGATCTGCAGGCCCTTAACGGCAAGACAATAGCTGTTATCGGATACGGCAGCCAGGGACATGCGCATGCTCTTAATGCCAAGGAGTCAGGATGCGATGTCATCATCGGTCTGTATGAGGGTTCTAAGAGCTGGGCCAAGGCTGAAGCGCAGGGATTCAAGGTATATACCGCTGCTGAAGCTGCCAAGAGAGCAGATATCATTATGATTCTTATTAATGATGAGCTCCAGGCTGATCTGTATAAGAAGGACATCGAGCCCAATCTTGAAGCAGGTAACATGCTTATGTTCGCACATGGCTTCAATATTCATTTCGGATGTATCGTACCTCCCAAGGATGTCGATGTTACAATGATCGCACCCAAGGGTCCCGGACATACAGTTAGAAGTGAGTACCAGGCCGGTAAGGGTGTTCCCTGTCTTGTAGCTGTTCATCAGGATGCCACGGGCAAGGCGCTTGAGAAGGCACTTGCATATGCACTTGCTATCGGCGGCGCAAGAGCAGGCGTACTTGAGACTACATTCCGTACAGAGACAGAGACAGACCTCTTCGGTGAGCAGGCAGTTCTCTGTGGTGGTGTATGCGCTCTTATGCAGGCAGGATTTGAGACACTTGTTGAGGCAGGATATGATCCCAGAAATGCATACTTTGAGTGTATCCATGAGATGAAGCTTATCGTGGATCTCATCTATCAGTCTGGTTTCGCAGGCATGAGATATTCGATTTCCAATACAGCCGAGTACGGTGATTATATTACAGGACCCAAGATCATCACTGAGGATACCAAGAAGGCTATGAAGCAGATCCTTGCTGATATCCAGAGCGGTGCATTTGCCAAGGATTTCCTGCTTGATATGTCTCCTGCAGGTAAGCAGGTACACTTTAAGGCTATGAGAAAGCTTGCTGCTGAGCATCCCGCTGAGAAGGTCGGCGAGGAAGTTCGTAAGCTTTACAGCTGGAACAATGAAGAGGATAAGCTGATCAATAACTAAGATTTATGTGAAGAATATTTAAGGGCAGGTGCATTTTTTGCACTTGCCCTTTTTATATGTGGATTATTAAGGTATAATACTAATTGTGTACAGTTTGAACTGTGCATTTGATGGAGAAGAGGTATTATGTACGCATATTTTATCGGCAAAGTGGCACAGGTGGGCGCAGACAGTATCGTGCTTGAGACCAATGGCATAGGATACAATATCATCATGTCGGCAAGAGATTTAAGCGAGATCATCCCCGGTGATGAACTTAGGATCTATACCTATACGAGTGTTCGTGAAGATGCCATATGGCTCTATGGCTTTTTGGACAGAGAGACTCTTTCGTTTTTTAAACTTCTGCTTACGGTGAACGGAGTGGGGCCGAAGGGAGCGCTGGGAATTCTTTCGGGGGCATCTGTTGATGATATCCGGGTGGCGATCATAGCTCAGGATGCCAAGACGCTCAGCAAGCTGCCGGGGATAGGAGCCAAGACTGCAGCGAGGATCATTCTTGACCTTAAGGACAAAGTAAGTGCAGGAGATATACTGGGCGGACTGGGTGAGGACGTAAATACTTCATCCGGTCACACATCTTCTGCGAAAACAGGTGTAAAAGCAGAGGCAACAGAGGTACTGACCACTCTCGGATACAGCGCGTCCGAAGCCATGCGTGCATTGAACCGCCTTGAATATTCTGAAGATATATCGACTGAAGATCTTGTCACAATGGCACTCAGAGAACTGTAGGAGGTGAGCTTATGAGATTATTATTCTATGCGGCAAAGGTGTATGACAGAAAATCATTTGAACCGGTGAATGAAGAATTCCCGGAGATAGAGATAGACTATATCGAACATGAACTTGAACCCCTTACGGCTCCGCTTGCTAAGGGATACGACGGAATATGTGCATTTGTGAGTGCGGATGTGGGAAGTGAGACTCTGCAGATACTGCATGATAACGGAGTTAAGTATGTACTCATGAGATGTGCCGGATACAACAATGTGGATGTCGATAAGGCCAAGGAACTGGGCATAACGGTCAAACGTGTTCCGGGCTATTCTCCCGAAGCGGTAGCAGAACTTGCGATGGGACTTGCTCTTGCGGTGAACAGACGTCTGTACAAGGCCTATAATAAAGTGAGAGAGAACGATTATACACTTAAGGGACTGCGTGGAGTGAACTTCTATCAGAAGACTGCGGGGATTGTCGGTACCGGCAAGATCGGAGCGGCCATGGCCAGAATATGCAAGGGTTTTGGTATGAATATCATAGCCTATGATGTATATGAAAATCCGGACCTAAAGGACTTCGTGGAATATGTATCTCTTGATGAACTTTTTTCAAGAAGTGATCTGATTTCTTTACATTGCCCGCTTATGGACAACACCTATCATATGATCAATATTGAAAATATCAAGAAGATGAAAGACGGTGTGATACTTGTCAATACATCAAGAGGTGCATTGGTAGATACGGATGAACTGATCGAAGGAATACGACTTAATAAATTCCTCGGCGTGGGTCTGGATGTATATGAAGAGGAAACAGGCAATGTATATGAGGACAGATCCGATGAGATCATGCAGCATTCCGTTACGGCCAGACTTTTGTCCTTCCCCAATGTGATGATAACCTCACACCAGGGCTTTTATACGTTGGAGGCTCTTGAAGCGATTGCACATACTACACTTACTAATATGATAGATGCTAAAAACGGTGTTCATAACGGCAATGATGTTGCGTAGACAAGTGTATGACTGACAGGAACCGGAATGCTTCCGAATATGCTTGTTTTGATTGATATACCTCGAAAAATATGGTATTTTATTACTGTATTTTTCGAGGTTTGTTATATGGTGTTTTAAAGAATTGGAGAGGAATGAAAAGATTATGGGAATGACTATGACACAGAAGATCCTGGCTGCGCATGCGGGACTTAAAAGCGTGGAGGCAGGACAGTTAATAGAGGCTAAACTTGATCTGGTACTTGGCAATGATATTACTTCGCCGGTAGCTATTCACGAGATGGACAAGATGAAAGTGGACGGAGTGTTTGATAAGGATAAGATAGCACTCGTGCCTGATCATTTTGTTCCCAATAAGGATATAAAGTCTGCAGAACATTGCAAATGTGTCAGAGAATTTGCGAAGAAAAATGATATAACGAATTATTTTGAAGTTGGGCAGATGGGCATAGAGCATGCGCTTTTACCTGAAAAAGGTCTTACGGTCGCCGGTGACGTGATCATAGGCGCGGATTCACATACGTGTACATATGGTGCTGTTGGTGCATTTTCTACGGGCGTGGGAAGTACTGACATGGCTGCCGGTATGGCTACGGGCATGGCGTGGTTTAAGGTGCCTTCAGCGATTAAATTTGTACTTAAGAACAAGCCTGCGAAATGGGTGAGCGGTAAGGACATTATTCTGCATATCATAGGTAAGATAGGTGTGGATGGAGCATTATATAAATCGATGGAATTTACCGGAGACGGAATACAGTATCTGACCATGGATGACAGATTCACCATAGCCAATATGGCGATAGAAGCCGGTGGCAAGAACGGGATATTCCCCGTGGATGATCTGTGCCTTAAGTATATAAGCGAGCACAGTAACAGAAAGCCTGTAGTATATGAGGCTGATGCGGATGCGGTATATGATGAAGTGATTGAGATCGATCTTGCCACGCTCAGACCTACAGTGGCTTATCCTCATCTTCCGGAGAATACCAAGACTATAGATGATTCTGTTAAGGATGATATCAAGATTGATCAGGTGGTTATCGGATCATGTACCAACGGACGTATGGATGATCTAAGGATTGCCGCATCCATACTTAAGGGCAAGAAGGTTGCGGCTGGAATGAGACTAATAGTGATACCCGGTACACAGCAGATATATCTTGATGCCATGGAAGAAGGCCTTATAAGGACCTTTGTTGAAGCGGGCGGAGTTGTATCGACACCCACGTGCGGACCCTGTCTTGGCGGATATATGGGTATTTTGGCTGAGAATGAACGCTGCGTATCCACGACTAACCGTAACTTTGTAGGACGTATGGGGCATATTTCTTCGGAGATATATCTTGCCAGCCCGGCTGTAGCTGCGGCCAGTGCCATTGCAGGCAGGATCGCAGATCCCGAGACTGTATGATGATTATGATATATGTATAGATAAGCGCAGAAAGGAACAACGATGGAAAACGCACACGGAAAAGTGATCAAATACGGAGACAATGTAGATACCGATGTTATTATACCGGCAAGATATCTTAACAGTTCGGATCCGAGTGAACTGGCAACTCATTGCATGGAGGATCTGGATAAGGATTTCTTAAGCAAGATGAAGCCGGGTGATATCATGGTGGCAGAGAAGAATTTTGGTTGTGGTTCATCAAGAGAACATGCCCCGATCGCTATCAAGGCCTGTGGTATCAGCTGCGTAATAGCAGAGACTTTTGCAAGGATATTCTACAGAAACGCCATTAATATAGGCCTTCCCATCATAGAATGTCCCAAAGCCGTTGCGGGTATAGATAACGGCGATGAAGTATCGATAGATTTTGACAGCGGGATCATCAAAAATATTACGAAAGGTACGTCGTTCAAAGGGCAGCCTTTCCCTGAATTCATGCAGAAGATAATTGACGCGGAAGGACTTGTCAATTATATTAATAGTAAGTGATTTTTTTCCTATGGAACGTAAGATTCTCAACACAAAGATCACTTCGGATGATATCAAGAATGATAATGTTCTCAGACCTGAATTTCTTAAGGATTATATAGGCCAGGAGAAGGTTAAGTCATCCATGAAGGTGTATATTGATGCGGCTAAAGCCAGAGGTGAGAGCCTCGATCACGTCTTGCTGTACGGTCCTCCGGGACTTGGCAAGACTACTTTGGCTTGTATCCTTGCCAATGAGATGGGCGTGAACATCAAGATCACTTCCGGACCGGCAATAGAGAAACCGGGTGAGCTTGCTGCAATATTGAGCAAGTTAAGAGACGGAGATCTGCTCTTTATTGATGAGATACATCGCCTTAACAGACAGGTTGAAGAAGTATTGTATCCCGCCATGGAAGATTATGCCATTGATGTTGTGACTGGCGTTGGACCGGATGCAAGAAGCTACAGGCTTAAACTTGCGCGTTTTACGCTTGTTGGTGCAACTACGAGAGCGGGAATGCTGACGGCTCCTTTAAGGGACAGATTCGGCATGATACAGAAGCTTGAATTCTATGATCCGGATGAGCTTAAGACCATTATACTCGGTTCGGCATACAGACTCGGTGTCGATATAGATGAGGACGGCGCATATGAGATGGCGCGCAGGAGTCGTGGTACACCGAGAATAGCCAACAGACTTCTCAAGAGAGTCAGAGATTATGCTCAGGTCAAATATGACGGGCTTATCACAAAGGATGTAGCTGATGAGGTCCTTGGAATATTGGACATTGATCCGATGGGCCTTGATAAGACCGATAAGAATATACTTAACACTATTATAGACAAGTTCGGAGGCGGACCTGTGGGTCTTGACACTCTGGCAGCGACCATAGGTGAAGATCCGGGTACCATAGAGGATGTATATGAGCCGTTTTTACTGATGAACGGTTTCATCAACAGGACTCCCAAGGGAAGGACCGTTACCGACGAGGCGTACAGACATCTGGGACTTAAGTAATGCGAGGTATATCAAGTGACAGATCACATTACAGATCACGTAATCATAGTTGACGATGATGTAACCAATCTGAATATGGCGGGTCATATTCTGTCCAAGAATAAGATGCATGTCACGGCACTTAAGTCGGGCAAAGCTTTGCTTGCGCATATGAAGGAGCATAAGGCTGATCTTATCCTTCTTGATATCATTATGCCTGATATGGACGGATATGAGACCTTAAGACGGCTCAGAGAACAGGAAAAAGACGGAGAAGAGACTCCGATCATATTCCTGACGGCCAATGAAGATTATGATGCCGAGGCCAAGGGACTTGAACTCGGTGCCATTGATTTTATCAAGAAGCCATTTATCCCTGAAGTTTTGGCGCTCAGAGTCAGACATATGTGTGATCTTATCAAGCTTCAGAAGAATCTTGAGAATGAAGTTGAGATCAAGACAGAAGAAAATGACAGACTTTTCAGACATGTCATTCGTACCCTGGCAGATGCGATAGATGCCAAGGATAATTATACCAAGGGACATTCGGGAAGAGTGGCAGAGTATTCAAGGTCAATTGCAAGGAGATATGGATATACCGAGAGACAGCAGAATGAAATATTCATGATGGGTATTCTTCATGATGTTGGTAAGATCGGTATTCCCGATGCTGTGATCAATAAGCCTGAGAAACTCACTGCGGAGGAGTATTGCCTTATTAAGAGCCATCCGGTGGTCGGGGCCAATATTTTAAGTAATATTTCTGAGATGCCCTCTCTTATGACGGGTGCCAGGTGGCATCATGAGCGTGTGGACGGCGGAGGATATCCTGACGGACTTAAGAATAAGGATATTCCGGAGGCTGCGCGTATCATAGCCGTTGCGGATGCGTACGATGCCATGACCAGCAGACGAAGCTACAGAGACATACTTCCGCAGGACAAAGTCAGAGCGGAGCTTGAAAATGGCAGGGGTAGCCAGTTTGATCCGGTATTTGCGGATATAATGCTTCGTATGATGGATGAAGACAAAGGCTATGAGATGAGGGAGAAGATAGATGAAGGAGCGGAAGGTAAGCAGTGAAGTAAGCAGAATATCACATATTGCTCTGGTCATTACGATCAATGTTTTTTCTGCTGTCCTTGTATTGCTTAATTCCTTAATGAATTGGGACCTTTGGACCACTCCTCTTTTTATATGTGTGGCTGTTGTTACGGTTGCCATGTATTTTACCAGCAGAGCATCCAATCAGCATACGATGTATTTCTATGCTTCGATGATCATGCTGGAACTGTTCTATTATTGTGTCAAAGCGCCATCTGTCTATGACGCTACTCCCGTTATCATAATCGCACTTATCATGCTTGCGCTTTCCGGCAACAGAAATGTTATCCGTGCATGTATTCTGATCGGATATCTCGGATTTTTCTTTAAGGTATATATTTCTCATAAAAACGGTCATGATATTCTCGTAACCAAGGGAGATGTCATGACTTTAATTATGCATCTTTTTTTGGTAACACTTGCCGGATTTGCTGTTATGAGAGTCTACTATGTGTGGAAGAAATCTGAAGATATGTACAAAAAACGTATCACTCAGATTGAAGAAGAGAACCGCAAAGCCAATGACTTTATGGCCAATGTATCGCATGAGATCCGTACTCCCGTTAATGCCGTTATAGGTCTTACCAATGTAATTATGGATCGAATAAGCGATAAAGATGCAAAAGAAGATATCAGGTCCGTTAATGATGCAGGTCATCGTGTTGCGGATCAGATAAGCGATATACTTGATTACACCGAGATCGATATGAATAAGCTTGTGGTCAATGATGAAACTTACATGCTTTCTTCGCTGATCGATGATATCGCAACCAAGCTTAACAGTATAGCCAGACCTGAAGTGGAAGTTATCTTCGATATATCAGCGGACATACCTTCCGTACTTATAGGTGATATAAGCAAGATCAGGAGAGTGTTGTGGCATATCATCAGTAACGGTATCAAATTCACCAAATCAGGTGGTGTATATATACGTGTGTATTCTCTAAGGCGTCAGTACGGTGTGAATCTGTGCGTTGAAGTGACTGATACCGGAGTGGGAATGGATGATGATGAGATCGGAAGAGTGCTTGATAAGTTCTATCAGGCCAATTCGGGCAGAAACAGGGCGGCCGGAGGTTTGGGCCTTGGAATGTCCATTGCACATGGTTTCGTGAAGGCCATGGGAGGTTTCCTTACAATTGAGAGCAAGAAGGGTGAAGGCACCAAAGTATGCGTGAGCATACCTCAACATATAGCTGAGGAATCATCATGCATGGCTATTAATGATACCAACAGCCTTTGCCTTGCATCCTTCCTTCATTTTGATAAGTATCAGAATCCTCAGGTCAGAGCGTTCTACAATAATATGATCAAGAACCTTGTGCAGGGGCTTGGCATAATGGTATACAGGGTTGACAAACTCGGAGATCTAAAGAAACTGCAGGATATATACAATCTCACACACCTGTTTATGGGTACTGAAGAATATAACATTGATCCTGCGTACATAGAAGCCTTGGCTGCACAGATAGAAGTGATAGTGATCGCGGATACGAGATTTGAACCTTCACCGGGAACCAATGTCAGAGTTGTACGTAAGCCGTTTTATGGCTTCCCGCTTGTTAATCTCGTCAATTCCGGTACCTATAAGCGGAATGAACTTATTACGTCTGCAGGACTGTATTGTCCGGGGGTCAAAGCGCTTGTGGTTGATGACGAACGCATGAATCTTCTTGTGGCAGAGGGTATATTTAAGAAATACGGAATGGTAGTCACTACTGTCGGTACGGGTGTCGATGCAGTCAATATATGCAAAAAGCAGAGCTTTGACCTGATCTTTATGGATCATATGATGCCTGAGATGGATGGTATTGAGGCCATGAAACAGATCAGGACCAATGCAGGCAAAGAGGGAAAGGAACTGACCATAATCGCGCTTACCGCCAATGCTGTCAGCAGCGCAAGGGAGATGTTCCTTAATGAGGGCTTTGATGAGTTCGTGCCCAAGCCCATAGAGAATGCCGATCTTGAGAGAGTGCTGCGGCGCGTTCTTCCCAAATCAGCAATTATCGAACTTGAAGGTGAAAAGAGTCAGGAGAAAAAAGATGATATCTTCTATGACACCATAACCGATACGACTTCTTTTGCCAAAAGTGAGAATGAGATCGGAGAGAGCTTTGCAAAACTCACGAATGTGGGAATAGATACTTTGTCGGCGATGAAATACTGTCAGAATGACAGCAGTTTCTATGTGATGCTGCTTAAGAATTTCGCTCTTGATTTTGACAATAAGGCACCTGAACTTAAGACTTTGTTTGAAGAGAAGAACTGGCATGATTATTCTATCAGAGTCCATGCTCTTAAAAGCGCGTCCAAGATGATAGGTCATGATGAAATGTCAAGCCTGTCAAGCAGACTTGAGGAAGCGGCCAAGGCTGACGACGGGCATGCGGTTGAAGCTGAACACGGCAAACTTATGAGTATGTATACCGAAGTAGTGAGCCTGATCAGGCAGACGTATAAGATGCCGAATGAAGATATTCCCGAGATTGCCAGTGCCGGTATTGCGGATGTATCTGACAATGAAGAAGAATATGAAGTACTCGAGTTTAAGCCTGAATAAGGCCATGTACCTATATGGGAGGATCTGCTCCATATGAATACCAAAAGAATGGTTGAGTGGTTTACAAAGACATATCCGGATATAGCTGAGAGGAAATTTGCCATCTCGGGTATAACCACTGCTGTTACACTGCTCGTGATCTTAATATGGGATATATTTATCGGTGAACCGCTTGTCAGGGTCATTACTTTGGCGCTTTCTTTGGTTGCGGCATGGATGGCTTTGGTATTTTTTCTTTATATTCACAGAGCTTCTTTCGGAGCTACGCTTATCTCGATTGTAATTGTATGTGTGGTCGTTCCGCTCATGTTCTTTACGGGTGATGGTATATACGGATGCACTCCGTTGTGGATAGCCTTTGCCTTTATGTATATCGGCATCAATCTTAAAGGCAGGCGCAGACCCGCGCTTATCATACTGCTGTTAGCCGTCACTGTCGGTTGCTATATGTTGGCATGCGCAAGGCCGGATCTTTTGATACATCATGTTGATATGGCCAAGGCTTATCTGGATTCCGGCGCATCTTTGGTTGCAGTGGGTGTTTTGTCACATATTCTGATAGGCTTTCTTGTAGAGATATATGATGGCGAGAGGAATACTGCCGAGACTCGGAAAAAGGAGATTGAATCTCTCAATCTCGCACAGAGCAGATTCTTCTCCAGCATGAGCCATGAGATCAGGACTCCGATCAATACCATAGTTGGCCTTAATGAGATGATCCTTAGAGAAGATATATCACCGGAAGTGGCGGACGATGCCAAGAATATCGAATCGGCCAGTAAGATGCTGTTACAGCTCATCAATGATATCCTTGATATGTCCAAGATAGAAGCCGGTAAACTTGATCTGACTCCGATCGCATATGATGTTGGAGATATGCTATCCGATATAGTCGGAATGCTGTGGGTAAGAGCCAAGGAAAAGGGATTGCAATTCCATGTCGATCTTGATCCGCATCTGCCGTCCAAGCTCTATGGCGATGAGATGAGGATCAAACAGGTTCTCATCAATGTTCTTACCAATGCGATCAAATATACCAAAGAGGGTTCTGTTAACTTTACGATCCAGTGTGAGAGAACTGAAGACAATAAAGCTAAGGTCGTATATTCAATAAGTGATACGGGTATAGGTATCAAGAAAGAGAACATCCCTTATCTTTTCTCGGCGTTCAAGAGAGTTGATGAAGAGAAGAACAGACATATCGAAGGAACCGGACTGGGTCTGGCGATCGTTAAGGAATATGTTGACCTTATGGGCGGAAACGTCACTGTTAACAGTGTTTATACCCAGGGTACCACGTTTATCGTTGAGATACCGCAAGAGGTAGCTGATTCCAGAGAGATCGGAGAGCTCAATATTGAAGAACGCCATGAGATGAATGAGCGTACTCATTACAAGAGAAGATTTGAAGCTCCTGAAGCAAAGATCCTTGTAGTGGATGACAATTCTTCAAATATCATGGTTGTTACCAAATTGCTTCGTGATACGAAAGTTAATGTGGACAGTGCCAAGAGTGGTGAAGAAGCCTTAAAAAAAGCTTTTTCAAAGCATTATCATGTTATATTCATGGATCATCTCATGCCTGGAATGGATGGTATAGAGTGTATGCACAAGATCCGTGAACAAGTCGGAGGGTTGTGTAATGATTCCAAGATCATAGCGCTCACCGCCAATGCGGGAAGTGAGAATAAAGCACTTTATGCAAGAGAAGGATTTGATGGATATCTTGTTAAGCCTGTCAGCGGTGATGAACTTGAAAAAGAACTCATCCGTATGCTTCCCAAAGAGATCGTTCAGGCCATAGATTTTGAAGCCAGAGTGGAACTCGAAGGACAGACAGATTCGGCTATCAGAGTTAAGAGAGTATCTTTGCTTATCACGACCGACAGTGTGTGTGATCTTCCGGCTGATATACTTAAGCAGAATGACATCAGGGTTATTCCTTACTATGTAAGTACGGATAAAGGATTGTTCTTGGATGGTAAAGAGATCAACTGCACCGAGATGATCGATTATATGACGGATAATCCGGGTAAAGCAAAAGCAATGCCGCCTACTTCTGCGGACTATGAAGCATTCTTTGCAAAACAGCTTCTTACAGCCAATAATGTCATCCATATATCCATGGCCGGCAGCGAATCTGAAGGATATGCGATTGCATCTGAAGCAGCTCAGACGTTTGACAATGTAAGTGTAATAAACAGCGGACACTTATCAAGCGGACTCGGACTTATGGTGCTTGCTGCTCATAAGATGGTAGTAGAGGGATATACACCCGACAGGATACTTAAGGAATTACCATTATACAGAAATAAGATATCTACCGGATTTATGGTGAGATACGCGGACAGCATGGCGAGAGCAGGCAAGATAAATAAAGCTTTTGCAGTGGCCTCCGACTTTGCGTTTTTGCATCCTATCATGATATTGAAAGACAGCAGACTGACCTTGGGCAGAATATTCTTCGGCACATTTGCCTATGCACAACGCAGATATATCAAAGAATCATTTGCTGAACCGGACAGGATAGACACCTCCAGACTGTTTATCACACATTCCGGATTGGATGCTGAACAACTGCGCGAGATCAAGAGGCAGGTCGAAATGTATATCAAGTTTGATGAAATCATATTCCAAAAGGCTTCGCCTGCCATAACGGCTAATTGCGGACCGGGTTCCTTCGGGCTGTTGTACACGACTATATAACTTGCAAATAATCTTGAGCGATACTATAATAATGTGGTCAAATAAAAAGGGAGATATGGCGTATGGCACTTAAATCTGATACAGAGGTTATCATAGGGGGCAAGGTATATACCATCAGTGGATATGAGAGCGAAGAGTACATGCAGAAGGTCGCGTCTTATATCAACAATATGTTCAATGAATTCGCGGCCAATGAGGCGTTTCGCAAGGCCAATGTCGAACAGCAGGGTGTACTGATGCAGATCAATATTGCGGATGCGTATTTTAAAGAAGCAAATAAGCTTGCTGCTTCGCAGGAGACCATAAGTGCCAAAGAGAGGGAACTGTACGATGTCAAACATGAGCTTGTGAATGCGCAGATGAAGCTTGAGAATATTGACAGGAATCTAAAGGCGGCCAGAGAAGAACTTGCAGAGAAGGATAAGAAGATCGTAAGACTCGAAACTGAGTTGAAAAACTTTAAGAAATAGTTAAATCTGAGGGAATCGATTGATTCCCTCTTTTAGTATTATGAATAAAACAGATGTAGTCAAAGACAGGAAAATTGAATTGCTTGCACCTGCCGGAGATATGCTTTGCTTGAATGCAGCTATCATGGGAGGCGCAGATGCCATATACCTGGCAAGAGAAAAGTATGGAGCCAGGGCCGGTGCTGTGAATTTTGGGCAGACTGAAATATTACAGGCGCTTGATCTTGCACATATTCACGGTAAGAAGATATATTTGACTCTGAATACACTTATTAAGGAGAGAGAATTTGGTGATATATACGGATTCTTGATTCCTATGTATGAACACGGACTTGATGGGGTCATCATTCAGGATACGGGCCTTATTGATATGCTTAAGTCCTGCTTTCCGCTTCTTCCGATACATGCAAGCACACAGATGACACTTACGCATGAAAAAAGCGTAAACCTTCTGTTACAAAATGGCGTAGACAGAGTGGTCCTTGCAAGAGAACTCTCGTATGAAGAGATCAGGCGAATAAAGGAAAAGACGGACGCGGAGATAGAAGTATTTGTACATGGTGCCATGTGCTACAGTTACTCAGGAGCGTGTCTTTTCAGCTCGTTTCTGGGTGGGAGAAGCGGTAACAGAGGCAGATGTGCGGGACCGTGCAGGCTTCCGTATGATGAAGGCAGGTATTTGCTCAGCTTGAGGGATATGTGCTATCTTGAACACATAGACAAACTTATGGATGCCGGAGTCGATTCTTTTAAGATAGAGGGAAGACTTAAGGCACCGGAATATGTATATGCTGTCACATCGATATACAGAAAATATATAGATGCTTATCTGTGTACGGGCAGTATTAATGTTGCAGCTGAAGACATTGAACGTCTGGGTGACAGATATTTAAGAGGCGGAAAATCCGGCGGATATCTTTTTGCGCATAATGATACGGACATGGTGACCATAGCCAGTCCTTCCTATAAAGGCAATGGCAAAGATGCCGAAAAGCCCGTAAGTATGCGATTTGACGCAGCACCGGAGGCTGGGAGACTGCATTGTAGCGCGTGTTTTCACGTGAAACAACCTATGCGTATGACTCTGCTTGATGACACCGGTGTCAGTATCACCGTAAAAGGCGATGAAGTCGAAAAAGCCTCTAAAAGAGCCGCTACAGAAGAAGAAGTAAAAGACAGATTGTGCAAGACGGGTGGAACAGGATATAAGGTATGTGACATCAGTCTTGAACTTGATGATGATTGCTTTCTGCCTGTAGCTGCACTTAATGAACTTAGAAGAAAAGCGATCGAAACCTATAAAGATAAGATACTCGGCCCGTATGCAAGATATGCGGATGGAGATAAGATAGCAACATATAAAAGCGCTTGCATAAATGCATCGGGTAATGAGGTTGAGAAGGAATTAAAAACAAACAGAAAACATGGGGCTGTATCCTTGGCGATTAAAAGCGTCGCACAGTTTGATGCTTTGAATGGATATGATCCTTGCAGGATATATATACCTTATGATCTGATATATTCCGGCATGATTAAAAAAGAACGTATTTCGAAGTATCACGATGCACATCCTCATACCGAAGTATATATAAGACTACCGAGGATATTCAGACAAAGATCCGATTCCTATATGGATGAGGCCATGGAATATATCAAAGGGCGCAATGATGTAGATGGCATTTTGGTATGTAATTTGGAAGAACTCTCATTGTGTTCTGATCTTCCCGGCAGAATAAAAGTTATAACCGATCATGATCTGTACGTATGGAACGACAGAAGTTATGCATATATAAGGAGTATGTCTGATGAGGTGACGGCTCCCTTGGAGCTTTCCTTAAATGAACTGCAGGATCTTTCTTTGCATAAAGATATGGAACTTGTCATATACGGCAGAGCACCGTTGATGGTAAGTGCCGGATGTGTGCAAAAGACACGTAACGGATGCAATAAGTCATATGGTGGTTTCGCCGATCCAATCACAGACAGATACGGGAAGAAAGAACCGGTCTACACGGCATGCTTGCACTGCTATAATGAGATATATAATTCGGTACCGACGTCGTACCATAAGAAACTGGAACGAATAAGCAGGATGGGATTTGCGGGTTACAGAATAGAACTGACGGATGAAGACGAGGTTCTTACCGGCAAAATTGCGGAGTATTATTTGAATAATGAGAAAAATGATGAGTTATTCCCTGTAAGCGACTACACAACCGGACATATGGATAAGGGAGCAATCTGACATAATGCTGTACATATATACTGAAATATCAAAATACATTATTTTGGCATTCATGCTTTTGTATGTGCTTGAATGCATATTATACGAGATAAAAGGCGAGAACAGGGCAAAGAGTAAGGGTATATATATAAGACAGGGCATATATCTGTTTGTGGTGCAGGCTCTGTCGTATTCAACCCTTTGTCTTAAGACGGGTAAACTTGACTATGCATTTTTCTGTCTGTTTGTACAGATAGTGCTGTTTGGCTGCATCATATTGTCGTCGGTAATGTATCCCGGAGCCGACAGGCTTTTACTTAACAATATGGGACTGCTTCTAAGCATTGGATTTATAATATTAAGTCGACTTGACTTCAATAAGGCGCTTAAGCAGTTTGCAATCGTTGCGGTCTCACTTATCATTGGTATGTTTGTTCCGATGCTCATGAAAAAGATGGCAGGACTTAAGGATCTGGGATATGTTTTTGCAGTAACAGGTCTTATACTTCTCGCGATCGTGCTTATACTCGGAAGCGCCACTCATGGCAGTAAACTGTCTTATTCGATCGCGGGCATTACTTTTCAACCGTCGGAAGTGGTAAAGATCATATATGTCTTTGCGGTAGCGGGCCTTTTGGGCAAATCCAAGAGCTTTGTTGATATAGCAGTGGCTACGGTTGCGGCCGCATCACATGTACTTATACTGGTTCTTTCAAAGGATCTTGGAAGCGGTCTTATATTCTTTATCACGTATATTGTAATGCTTTTTATTGCCACAAGGAATTACGCCTTTTTGGCTGCCGGTCTGTTATCGGGCGCCTTGGCATCGGTGGCGGCATATAAACTTTTTGCTCATGTCCAGGTAAGAGTACAGGCTTTTCTGGATCCTTTTTCCACCATAGACAGACAAGGGTATCAGATAACCCAGTCCCTCTTTGCGTTGGGATGCGGCAATTTCTTCGGTACCGGATTAAGTAAAGGCGCACCGGGGGATATACCGTATGTTGAATCCGATTTCATATTCTCAGCGATATCGGAAGAGATGGGCGGAATATTTGCCATTTGCATGCTTTTAGTGTGCATATCCAGCTTTATCGTGATCATGCGTACCTCGATGACGGGCAGAGGGAGATTTTACAGACTGCTTGCAGGAGGCTTCGGAACTTTGTATTTGTTCCAGGTGTTTTTGACTGTCGGAGGAGGCATAAAATTTATTCCGCTTACCGGTGTGACGCTTCCTTTTGTAAGTTATGGCGGTACAAGTGTGCTTGCAAGTGTGCTGACTTTTTATGTTGTTCAAAGTGTCATTATAGATAAATATGATCATGAAGTTCATGATGAGGTGGAGCAGGGGAAGGTAAGAAGAGCAAGAACTGTGGAAACATGGCTTACTGTAGGATTCTTTGGGACACTGTTTTTGGCAATGATCATATATTTCTGTGTATATGTGGCCAACAACGAACAGGAACTTATCAATAACTCATATAATTCCCGTCAGAAAAAGTTGGCTATGGAGAATATACGAGGGAGTATATATGACAGAGGCGGCAAGATTCTTGCCCGGACAGTTACCGACACGCTTGGAAGAGAGAGAAGAGAATATCCTTATGCGGGACTTTTTGCGCATACAGTCGGCTTTTC
>JAILKC010000091.1 GCA_024694055.1 Lachnospiraceae bacterium
ATGAACCAAGCGTAATGATAGTTAGCGTAGCTGACAGCCCGTCCACTCCGTCGGAGCAGTTGGTCACATTGATAGCCATCCATACCAGCCCCACGATCAATAGGCCGTACACGGGATATGGAAGTGTGACTTCGATGCTTCCCAAGATCCCTATCACAAAAGTATTGCCGTTATAATACAGATAAGTCGCAGCTATTATAACTGCAAGTATCAGATCAAGAGCTCCTTTGACATATTCATTCCATGGCTTATCCGACATATCATCAAGGTATCCCGTCACCATGCTTAGCGTAATGACTATCAGATATATACATCTCTCAGTCTCTATAGTATTAAAGATCAGGTCACATAGGACAAAGACCAGCACAAATATGATCCCGGATCCTCTGGCTTTGCCCTTGGACAGCTGTCCTTCGACTGCAAAAGCCCTGCCCTGATCATGCGGTAGTCGGTCTTTAAACAGAATATGAAAAATAATGGTCGCAGCAAAAGCTACCGCCACTCCTACAAGCATTATCACTTTACTATCCGTAAATTCTAAAAGCATATCTACCTCTTAAATATTTTTCCTGTAACATATTATAATATATCACCCTTTATGTCAAAAAGAAGTCCGAACAATAAGTCCGGACTTCTTAATAATTTCATATCTGCCTGGGATCTGTATCACTCGTCTACATTGTTCTCGGCAACCTTAGCGGCTCTTGCGGCAACTTCCTTCTCCTGTATATCTGAAGGACACTGCTCATATCTGGCAAATTCGTACTCATATACACCTGAACCGCCAGTCATCGAACGAAGGTCCGTACAATATCTGAATATCGTACTCATAGGAACTTCCGCTTCAACTGTCTGCTTGCCGTCACCCGTAGGATTCATGCCAAGCACTCTTCCGCGTCTCTTATTGAGATCGCCCATAACGTCACCGGTATAAGAATCGGGAACAGTTACCTTGAGGCTCATAATAGGCTCCAAAAGCACCGGAGAAGCTTCCATGATACCCTTCTTGAAAGCCTGGATCGTAGCCATCTTGAATGCCTGCTCGGATGAATCAACCGGATGGTAAGATCCGTCATAGAGCACTGCCTTAATACCCACTACGGGATATGCTGCAAGAGGTCCTCTTCCTACCGACTCTGCAAGTCCCTTCTCAACAGCCGGGAAGTAGTTCTTCGGAACGGCTCCGCCCACTACTATCTGTTCAAATGTATAAGCTGTATCGATATCACCGCTCGGCTCGAATGTCATCTTGACATGACCGTACTGGCCATGACCGCCCGACTGTTTCTTGTACTTATATTCAACGTCCGATTTCTTGCGAATTGTCTCTCTGTATGCCACCTTGGGATCAGAGAGTTCAACGGCCACTTTATATTCATTAAGAAGTCTGCTGACTACTATATCAAGATGCTGTTCACTCATACCGTACAGTAATAGCTGTCTGTTCTCAGCATCATTGACGTTCTTAAGTGTGAGGTCTTCATGCATCATCTTCTGAAGAGCCTGGCTGACCTTATCTATATCGCCCTTATTGACAGCCTTATATCTTCTGTAAGTATAAGGTGTAGGCAGTTCAGCTTTACCATACTGAATGACATTGGCCTTGGTAGATAAAGTATTGCCTGTCCGCGCAGCTGTAAGCTTCGCTATGGCACCTATATCACCGGCATGAAGCTCAGGTACTTCAATAGGCTTATTGCCCTGAAGAATATATAACTTGCCGATCTTCTCGTCTACGTCCTTGTCCTGATTGAACAATGTATCGTCAGCCTTGATAACACCGGAATATACCTTGATCAGGCTGTACTTGCCGATGAACGGATCCACGATAGTCTTCCAGATGTACGCTGACTTAGCCTTGGAGAAGTCATAATTGGCTTCAAATACTTCATTGGTCTTAAGAGACACGCCTGCAACCGATCTGTTCTCGGGACTGGGCATGTACTTAACGATATCATCAAGAAGCGTATATATACCCTGACACAGTATGCTTGATCCCATGGACATGGGTACGATCGAGCAGTCATTGATATTGGTACGAAGCGCTGCTCTGATCTCGGCTTCTGAGAATGTGTCTCCGCCGAAGTATCTGTCCATGAACTCCTCGGAAGTCTCTGCTACAGCTTCCATAAGGGTGTCACGGCAAAGTTCGAGATTGCTCCTGTTGTATTCGGGGATCTCGCACTCAACGACTTCCTTACCCTGCCAACGATAGCCCTTCTCGGCTATGACATTGACATAGCCCACAAACTTCTCATCTTCTCTGATGGGAAGATGGAAAGGAGCCATCTTCTTACCGTACCTGGCTGTCATATTCTCCACAACCTGACGGAAAGATGCATTGTCTATATCCATATCGGTAACGAATATCATACGCGGAAGCTTGAACTTGTCGCAAAGTTCCCATGCCTTCTCAGTACCCACTTCGATACCTGCCTTACCGTTAACTACTATGATAGCCGCATCAGCTGCCGAAGCCGCCTCGTAAGCCTCACCCTCGAAATCAAAATATCCGGGAGCATCTATCAGATTGATCTTGACATCATCCCACTCGATCGGAACAACGGATGTAGAGATCGAGAACTGTCGCTTCTGCTCCTCCTTGCCGAAGTCGCTGATGGTATTGCCGTCCTGCACCTTACCCATTCTGGATGTAAGGCCTGCAAGATACGCCATAGCCTCAACAAGACTTGTCTTACCTGATCCACCGTGTCCCAGCAGAACGATGTTACGGATCTTGTCAGTAGTATATGTCTTCATGTAACCTCCTTTTAGTAGTCCCCACTACTATTTATATTGAATCCGCTTATTGTCAAAATAAATACGGACTCTTTACATATTGTACTAAATATTCGGACAATTTACAACTCATTATTGAGATGACTGACGGTCTGATAAATCTCTATGCGCTTGACTTCCATATCGGGCATGCCTACGAATATTGCGCCGTAATCAAAAGAATCCCCATTCTTGACTATGCGCACGATCTCCATAAAGCAGTGGAGTATCTCCTGTGTCCATATCGTAAGATATGCTTCGTATACGGCACCGATCTCAAGTTTCTCGGTACATGCGAATCCGACTCCGTTCTTGGATACGTCGATAACGGAAATGGCCACTTCCTTGCTCTCGTCCTCGGTCCCGTTAAGAGCCTTGATGATGAGTCTTGACTCAAGTTCTGTTCTTTCTGCTTTTCTTTTTTCCTGCATATGATCCCTCCGGTATAGCCATCAACCTGTGGCTATCATTTTTGCAGTGCCTCCCCGATAACCGGTTGCACATATATCATTATATCCAAATATTGATTATTAGTCTATAAACATTGCATCGCCGAACGAAAAGAATCTGTACCTTTCCTTAACCGCTGTCTCATAAGCCGAGAGCACTTTTTCTCTTCCCGCAAAAGCCGAAACCAGCATGATAAGAGTGGATTCCGGCAGATGGAAGTTCGTGATGAGTCCATCCATCATCTTGAATTCGTATCCGGGATAGATAAAGATATCCGTATCGCCTTCGCACGGTTTAAGTACATACCTGCCATTCTCGCATACCGCAGCACTCTCTATTGTCCTGCAGCTTGTGGTTCCGACACATATTACTCTGCCACCAGCACTTTTAGCCTCATTGATAGTCATGGCCGCTTCTTCATCTATCTGGTAGAACTCGGAATGCATCTTATGCTCGTTAACATTCTCCACCTTGACCGGTCTGAATGTACCGAGTCCGACATGAAGCGTCACATATGCAAGCTTAACGCCCATATCGGATATCTCTTTAAGCAGTTCATTCGTGAAATGCAGCCCTGCCGTAGGAGCAGCCGCACTTCCTTCATATTTAGCGTAAACCGTCTGATATCTGTTCCTATCCTTAAGCTTATGCGTGATATACGGCGGAAGCGGCATTTCTCCAAGCTTATCAAGCACTTCCTCGAACACTCCGTCATACTCAAATCTGACATGGCGGTTGCCGTCGGGAAGACAGTCAATGATCTCACCTTTAAGCAATCCGTCTCCAAATGTCACTCTGGCGCCGGTACGAAGCTTTTTGCCGGGTCTGACAAGTGTCTCCCACACATCGGCGGATATTCTCTTAAGCAGGAATATCTCAACACCCGCTCCCGTATCTTC
The DNA here is from genome assembly GCA_024694055.1 of Lachnospiraceae bacterium. GTDB lineage: Bacteria > Bacillota > Clostridia > Lachnospirales > Lachnospiraceae > Colinaster. The sequence goes on from JAILKC010000091.1 coordinate 4,128, forward strand.
CTTAACGCCTAAAAGCCTTGCCGGGATAACCTTGGTATTGTTAAGCACCAAGCAGTCGCCCTCTCTTAAGTATTCTTTTATATCAAAAAAATGACGGTGACTGACACTTCCGTCAGCTCTGTCAAGCACGAGCAGCCTTGATGAACTTCTGTCACTTAACGGATCCTGCGCAATAAGTTCTTTGGGAAGGTCGTAATAAAAATCGTCTGTCTTCATCTCTTAATCATTACCGATCTTCTTAAGGAAACTCTTGTATCCCAAGTATGTCTCATACAGATCGGCTTTGCTTATGGCTTCCCACGGCGCATGCATATTGAGCACTGCCACACCGCAATCTATGACATTCATTCCATAAAGAGCAAGGATATAAGCGATTGTTCCGCCGCCGCCTACGTCCACCTTGCCGAGTTCAGCAGTCTGATATATGACCTTGTCTTCATCAAGTACCTTACGAAGCTTGGCAATATATTCTGCATTGGCATCATTGGAGCCTGACTTGCCCCTTGATCCGGTAAACTTGATAAGTGCCATACCATTGCCGAGGTATGAAGCGTTCTTTTTCTCAAACTTATCTGCATATGTCGGATCAAAGCCCGCATTGACATCGGAACTTAACATATATGAATTGGCCATACATCTGTTAAGCAATATGTCTGAGTAATTGTCCGTACTTAAGTTGATGATCTCAGCCACTGCATTGGGGAAGAACTTTGATCTCATGCCGGTTGCTCCGACAGAGCCTATCTCCTCTTTATCAACCAAGATCGCACATGAAGTTCTCTCGGGAGTGGCATCCATATCGATGAGTGCTCTTATTGAAGGATATGCACAAACTCTGTCATCATGTCCGTATCCCAAGATCATGGATCTGTCGATTCCGGCCTCTCTTGCTCTTCCGGCAGGAACCACTTCAAGCTCGGCTGATTCAAAATCGCCCTCTTCTATGTCATACTCACTCTTAAGAAGCTTAAGTATATTCTTCTTGACAGCCTCTTTCTTATCTTCATCCTTTGAAGCCTTAAGGGGCATGTTGCCTATGATGATGTCAAGTGCCTCACCCTCTATCACTTCACTTGCCTTTTTCTCCATCTGCTTCTGCGCAAGATGTATCAGTAGATCTGATACGAAGAAAACGGGATCGTCCTCATCTTCTCCGATATTGATCTCAACTATGGTGCCATCCTTTTTGACCACAACACCGTGTATCGCAAGAGGAATGGTCACCCACTGGTATTTCTTGACACCACCGTAATAGTGCGTGTCAAAAAGCGCAAAGCCTCCGTCCTCATAGAGAGGATTCTGCTTAACATCAAGTCTGGGGCTGTCTATATGAGCACCCAGGATATTTAGTCCTTCTTCAAGGGGCTTTTTGCCTATATGAAAAGCTGCGATCGACTTATTCATCTGTGTGGTATATACTTTGTCGCCGGCCTTAAGCTTTTTGCCTGCCTTGATAAGCTTGCTCAGTTCAACGTATCCTGCTTCTTCAAGCATGGTCACACCGAGATCGCAGCACTCACGTTCTGTCTTGCCGGTGCTGATAAAATCAATGTATTCTTCTGCGAACTTATCGATATCTTTCACCTTTTTCTGCGTTGTACTTTCCCAAATCACTCTGTTGTTCATGATCGTTCTCCAATCTTATGAATATAAATTTACTGTCTGAGTTCTATACCCATTCCTTCAAGACCGTTTAATATCTTCTTCATGGCTGCATTGACATCGTCATCGGTAAGTGTACGGTCCGATGCGCGGAATGCTATGCTGTAAGCAACGGATTTAAAGCCCTCTTTAATCTGCGAGCCTTCATAGATATCAAACAGACTGTAGCTCTCAAGCATCTTTCCACCGCGCTGTCTGATCATGGCTTCAATATCACCTACAGGGATCTCCTTGGGTACTACCATTGAGATATCTCTTGTAACGCTGGGATACTTGGCCACTCCCGTATATTTACGGTCAAAGCTTGCCAAAGGTACGATACTTGGCATATCAAGAACTGCCACATAAGTCTTGGTACCAAGATCGTAATTGTCACATACAGCAGGATGAACCTCGCCAAGATATCCGCATACGGTTCCGTTATATACGATAAGAGCCTGACGGCCGGGATGTAAAAATGTCTTACCTGCCTTGGCATCATAAGTAACCGTTTCCTTCATGCCGATGCTCTCAAAGAACTCTTCCACCACGCCCTTCATGGTAAAGAAATCACCGTCGCCGTAAAAGCCAAGTGTAAACTGCATTCTCTCATCAGGGCTTTCCGTAAGAGGAAGGCTCTTGGGGAGATAGATATTGGCAAGCTCATAGAGTCTTACGTTCTTATTGCGTCTGTTGTAATTGGTAGATAAGCTTGTGAGCATTCCGTTAAGCGATATTGTCCTCATAATAGAGAAATCTTCACCCAAAGGATTGCTTATGGTGATTGCCTCACGAAGCTTATCATCAGCAGGAATCAAGAGTTTATCAAATACCTTGGGGCTCTCAAAGCTGTAGCACATACCCTGTGAGAATCCGCAGTACTGTGCCACCTCCGCAGCCTTCTGCTCTATACGCTGTTTGAAGCTTATCTTACCCGTCGTAGCTTCACCGCTTGGAAGCGTAGACGGGATCTTGTCATATCCAAAGAATCTTGCCACTTCTTCCGCAAGATCCGCAACTCCTTCAAGATCCTGTCTGAATGACGGTACTGTCATGACATAAGAATCGCCATTTTTCTCATAAGGCAGCTCAAGCTTATCAAAGATCTTAAGCATATCTGCCTCTGCCACATCCGTGCCGAGCAACGCGTTGATCCTGTCAGCGCAGAATGTGATCTTACGAAGTTCGGGCAGAGGCTCGCATATATCCACGACACCGCTTACGACTTCGCCGCATCCGAGTTCTTCTATAAGCGAGCAAGCTCTGTTGATCGCATCAAGCGCATTGCGCGGATCAAGTCCCTTTTCGAACTTGCCCGATGCATCGGTACGAAGTCCTAACCTCTTGGCAGACTTTCTGATATTGGCACCGTTAAAGCATGCTGCCTCAAAAAGCATGGTGGATACGTTATCCGTGATCATGGAATTCTCACCACCCATGATACCAGCCACACCTATCTGCTTCTTTCCGTCACAGATCATGAGCATCTCACGATCAAGTGTTCTCTCCTGTCCGTCAAGTGTCACGAACTTGTCTCCGTCTGCGGCACGCTTAACCACGATCTTATGATCCTCTACAGTATCAAGATCAAAAGCATGCATGGGCTGACCATACTCTTCCATCACATAGTTGGTGATGTCAACAATATTGTTGATAGGTCTGATGCCGCTGGCTGCAAGACGTCTCTGCATCCACTGTGGAGAAGGTGCAAGCTTGATATTCTTGACAACTCTTGCGCAGTATCTGGTACACAGATCCTTGTCTGCCACTTCTACAGACACATATTTATTTACATCTTCGCCGTTGCCCTTAACCTCAACTGTAGGAGGGACAAACTTCTTATCAAATGTCGCAGCAGCCTCTCTGGCTATGCCTAACACACTGTAACAATCCACTCTGTTGGATGTGATCTCATACTCGAATACCGTATCGTGAAGTCCGAGTACTTCTACGGCATCAGCGCCGACCTTTACATCAGCAGGGAAGATATATATTCCATTTTCGGGAGCCTCCGGATAGAAATTGCGATCCGATCCGAGTTCTTCAATACTGCACATCATACCGAAACTCTCTACTCCGCGAAGTTTGCCGTTATGTATCTCTATACCGTCTTCGGGAAGCGGACCTCCGTCATGACCGCCTGCAACCTTGCCACCGTCAAGAACTACCGGAACCTTGTCTCCGACATTCACATTGGGAGCACCGGTAACGATCTGAAGCGTCTTATCTCCCACATCAACCTGACAAATGATAAGTTTGTCGGCATCGGGATGACGCTCTATAGACTTTATCTGTCCGACTACGATATTCTTAAGGTTCTTATCAAGACACTCAAATGTCTCTACTTTGGTACCTGTCATCGTCATCGCATCGAGATATTCCTGCGGGGTGACATCAAGATCAGGCACATATGCTTTTATCCATGATAACGCTGTGTTCATATATTCATCTCCATTCCGATCCGTTAGAACTGCTTAAGGAATCTTGCATCATTCTCATACAACAGTCTCATATCATCTATCTCATACTTAAGTAAAGCAATACGCTCAAGTCCGATTCCAAAAGCAAATCCACTGTACTGTTCGGGATCGATCCTGCTCATCTTAAGCACGTTGGGATGAACCATACCGCATCCGAGTATCTCGATCCAACCGGTTCCCTTACAGAATCTGCAGCCTGATCCGCCGCACTTAAAGCAGCTCACATCCATCTCCGCCGAAGGCTCCGTAAAGTTAAAATGATGAGGTCTGAATCTCACCCTTGTATCCTGTCCGAAAAGCTCCTTGGCAAATTCGCCGAGTGTACCCTTAAGATCGGCAAAAGTGATGTGCTTGTCTATCACGAGTCCCTCTATCTGATGGAAGCTCGGAGAATGCGTAGCATCAACTTCATCCGAACGGAACACTCTTCCGGGAGCTATCATCCTGATGGGAAGCTTACCCTTTTCCATTACATGAACCTGAGTGCCGGAAGTCTGAGTACGAAGAAGATACTCTCCGTTGATATAGAATGTATCCTGTTCGTCCTTGGCAGGATGATCCGCAGGAATATTAAGCGCTTCAAAGTTGTAGTAATCAGTCTCGATCTCGGGGCCTTCCACAACCTCATAACCCATGCCGATAAAGATATTCTCTACCTCTTCTCTTGCTATCGTATTGGGATGTCTGTGGCCCACTTCAGCACGCTTGGCAGGGAGCGTGACATCTATCACCTCGCTCTTAAGCTGCGCGTCACGAAGCACTTTCTCCAGTTTCTTCTGTGCCTCATCAAAGACTTTTTCTATCTCCGCTCTTGTCTCATTGACAAGCTGACCCACCTTCGGTCTGTCTTCGGGCGCAACATCCTTCATGCTCTTAAGTATGTCTGTCAGCTGACCCTTCTTACCAAGGAATCTGACCCTGATCTCCGAAAGTGCATCGACCTCATTGCAGGCACCTACCTGAGACAGCACCTCATTTTTAATCTGTTCCAGCTTTTCTTTCATCTGCTATTTCCTTTCCTTTTTTATAGAATACCTTTATCAAAGG